>JAYWBY010000730.1:0-8093 GCA_043781115.1 Pseudomonadota bacterium | reverse complement strand
GTTGGCTGTCGATGACGACGACGGACGAGGCCGACATCAGGATTTCCTGGAGTGCCGAGATCGGGGTCGACTCCTCGACGGTCGGGCAGGCGCGGTCCATGACGTCCACCATGATGGACTTGGTGGAGATTTCGCCGGATGACAAGTACTTCAGGACGTCGCCTTCCTTCACCATCCCGATCAAGCTGCCGGCGTGGGTGATTGGGATCTGCGAAATGCCGCGCTGGGTCATCAGGCCGATGGCCTCTTCCACGGTCGACGAATGCTTCAAGGTAATGACTTGCGATTTGGTCTTCAGGAGCAGGCCGACGTTGCCTTCGATGGCGTCGACGCCGTTAAAGCGGTTGTCGGCCATCCATTTGTCGTCGATGAATTTGGTCATATAGTTGCGGACGCCGTCGGCTAGCAAGACGACGCAGTTCTGGCCTTGTTTCAGGCGCTTGGCTTCCTTCAGCGCGGCGTAAAGCGTTGAGCCGCTGGAACCGCCGACGAGCAAGCCTTCCTCGCTGATCAGGCGGCGGGCGAGTTGGAACGACTCTCGGTCGGCGGTCTTCACCCAGGTGTCGACGAGGTTTCGGTGCAATACGTCCGGAATGAAGTCGTAGCCGATGCCTTCGACTTTATAGGAGTGGATGGGACCTGGGCCGGCCAAGATCGAGCCAACCGGGTCGGCGCCGACAATGACGCAATTCGGCGCCGATTCCTTGATTCGTTGCGCGACGCCGGTGATCGTGCCGCCCGTGCCGGCCGACATCACGACCATGTCGACCTTGCCTTTCAAGTCGTCGAGGATCTCTTGGCCCGTGCCTTCGTAATGCGCCTTCGGGTTCGACGGGTTGGAATATTGGTCGAGGATGTGGGCGTTCGGCAGCTCCTTCTGCAGGCGCCGGGCGACGCCGATGTGGCTGAGCGGAGAGTCCCACGCGGCTTCCGTCGGGGTGCGGATGATCTCGGCGCCCAGGGCTTCAAGAATGACCTGCTTTTCTCGACTCATCTTCTCGGGAAGGGTGATGATGACGCGGTAACCCTTGATGGCGCCGGCCAAGGCGATGCCGATGCCGGTGTTGCCGCTCGTAGGCTCGATCAGCGTGTCGCCGGGCTTTATGCGGCCGGACTTTTCCGCGTCCTCGACCATCCGGTATCCGATCCGATCTTTCACCGAACCGCCGGGGTTTAAGAACTCGCACTTTGCGTAGAGATTGCACTCGAGGTTGGCGCCAAGGCGGTTGAGCTTAACGAGCGGGGTCCGCCCGATCGTCTCTAAAATGTTGTTGAAAAGCATGCGCATCCCCGGGTAAGTGATAATGTGCCTAAAGAGTAGGTCTTTGCCCAATTATTACCGCGCTTTGGCCCAGATTGCCAAGGAAAATCCTGAGGCTTCGAGGGGCATCAACGCGAGCTCCCCAGGATTATCATAAGGATAAGACCGTGAGTTCCCACGCCATTGCGTGCCACAAATGTAAGCATATTTGGACTTATGAGCCGCCTTTGGAGCGCCGGGCCGAATGCCCGCAATGCCGAAGCGACAGCCGGGTCTGCCAGAACTGCAGCTATTTCGATCGCGGTGCGCATCATGAATGCCGCGAAGAACAGGCCGAGTGGGTGAAGGAAAAAGACCGAGGCAACTTCTGCAGCTACTTCGAGGGCCGTGGTTCGGCGACGCCGTTTGGCGGCGAAGTCTCGAACGCGAAAGCGAAACTCGACGAACTTTTTGGCGGCGTCCAAACGCCGCGATCCGAGAAAGGCAAAAACTTCGCCGACGACCTCGCCAATTTCCTGCAAGGCAAGAAGTGACCGGCGGCGCCGTTGACGCGCTAGGGTCAAAATGAAACAATCTGATTAGGGACACCATTTCTAATCGCTTGGCACCTCGACGCTCCGCCCTGGAGCGCCGTCTTTCTGCTCCCAGACATTTTTCTCTCTATCCAGCATCGCCACTCGACTCCCAGCGCTCTCAACGGAAGCATCATGTTCAATCGTTCGCTCGTCGCCATCGACATCGGATCTTCGGCCATCAAAGTGGTCGAGATGACCGGTCAAAAGCAGAAGAAGCTCAGAGCGATCGGGCTCGAGCTCCTGCCGGCGGGCGCCGTCGTCGACGGCATGATTCAAAATCTCGAGACGGTCGAAACCGTACTGAAGAATCTGCTAAAAAAATTGAAGATTCGCACCGGCGGCCGCCGCGCCGCGCTGGCCCTAAGCGGCAGCTCGGTCCTGATCAAAAAAGTCGGGATCCAGGCGAAGAACGCCGACTTGGCGGAACAAGTCTTCTACGAAGCCGAACAGCATTTCCAAGCCGACATGGCGGAAATCTATTTCGACTACACCGAACTCGACGCGGTAGTGTCGGCCGGCACTGAGCAGCCAGTGTTGCTGGTCGGCGCCAAGCGCGAGATGGTCGAGCAATACATCGGTTTGATGCGCTCGGTCGGGCTCCGGACGGGCGTGGTCGAATGCAGCGCCTTCTCGGTTTCGAACATGTTTGAATATAACTACGGCGTCGTCGAAGGTTTGACGGCGCTCGTCAACATCGGCGCGGCGACCTCCCAGGTGTCGTTGGTGACGCATGGCAACTACGTCTATACGCGCGACCTCGCCATCGGCGGCGACGAATATTCGCGCCGCATCATGGAGCTGCTCGCCGTCGACCGCGCCAACGCCGAAACGCTCAAGGTTGCCGTGAGCCAAGGCGACGGCAGTGTGCCGGACGAGCTACACAAAGTCTTGGGCGAGATCAACGAGCAGCTGGTCGCTGAAATCCAAGTCACCATTGACTATTTCTTCCAAAGCGGAGATCCGGCGTCGAAAGACACCGGCCTGACCAGCATCTTTCTGACCGGGGGCGGTTCGCGCATCCTCGGCCTTGACGCGGCGCTCGCGGCGGCGTTGCAAATACCCGTCCAGATCGTCAATCCGTTCCAGAGGGTCGACGTCAATCCGAAGAAATTTCAGATGGATTACATCCTCATGCAGGGCCACCTCTACGGCGTCGCCGTCGGGTTGAGCCTCCGCGCCATCGGTGACAACGACTGATGATCAAGATCAACTTATGCCCGATCGACGAACTCGAAAGCCAGTACTGGTACGTACCAGATTTGGCGCTCGCTGCCGTCGTCGCCATCGTTGGTTTTCTCGCCGTGCAGTACTACCTCGGGACGATCCAATCCGACATCGAGGCGGCCGATGCCAAAGTCGCGAGCTTCAACGAAAGCTCGGAACAGCTGGCGCCCGACCTGACGCGCTTCAAGAATTTGAAGACCGACATCGACGAGCTGAATGGCAAGCTCGAGGCCTTAAAGGCCATCACCGTGTCGAAGATCTCGAAGTATCGACCGGTCATAGTCATCGAGCACTTCCAAAATTTGAAGCCGGACGGCGTCTGGTTCGACACGATGAAGATCGGTACGGACAAGTCGGATGATTTCGAATTGAAAGGCCAGGCGTTCGACAACATCCTCACTGCCGAACTCATCACGGCCCTGCGGTCGACGGAAAGCCAAGAAAGCGACGAGGCCGATCTAAGGACTCAAGTTTACTTCAACAATTTGAGTCTCGTCGGCTCTTCGATTCAGCCTTCCGGTCCGGAAGGTTTCAAAGAACTCGGCCCGTACCCCGTCTTCACCATCAAAGGGAAGGTTATGGAGCGCGGCGTCAAGAGTTTCGAGAAGCCAAAGCAAGAGCCGGTGATCAGTTCGGCGGAAGAAGATCAGCCGCATTCCGCGAAGTTTTAAGCTTAAGGTTCCGGGGTGACATGGACTTAGAAGAGTTAAAAGAACGCTATAAGATGTTGCCGATGTGGGCGCGCCTCTTGGTCGCGGCCCTCATTGGCCTCATTCCTGGCGGGTTGATCTACTATGACGAGGGCGACACGCTCCAAGCGCAACTCGTCACGTCCCAAGGCAACGAAGAGGGGGCGCGAGCCAAGTTCGAAGAGGCTCGCCGTCAGAAAGCCAATCTCCCGCAACTCGAAGAGCAGCTGGAGTTCACCGATCAGCAGCTGACGAAAGCCAAGAAGAGACTTCCGGACAGCTACCGGATCGAGGACGTACTGCAGAAGACGGCGACGATCGCGAAGGAGGTCGGCGTCAGGATGGCGAAGTTCGACCCCGGCGCCGAGATTCCACACCGGGACAGCTATCGCTACGTGGAAATGCCGATCAAGACCGAGCTGAGCGGTCGGTTCGCCGAAGTCGTGGCGTTTTTCGATCGGGTGGTACACCTGGAAAGCAGCATCTTCTTGCAGCGCATCGTCCTCGAAAGGGCCAAGTTGACCGCGTCAGGCGACAATGAAGTTCGGAGCGTGGACACCAATGGCAAGACTCCGTTTCAAATTGCCAAAGAGAGCCGGCAGGATCTGAAAATCAAGGCGACGTTCGACTTGGTGATCTTCCGCGGCATGAGCGAGGCTGAAGCCTCGGCTCCCGATCCCGAAGGTTTGCCAACTATGGGTCCAGACGGTCTGCCCGTGCCGCCCGTGCCGCAGAAAGATAAACCGAAAGAAGAAGATCCCCAGGCCCAACCGGCCAATGTCGCGCCCCCAGGCACGCCGCCGCCTGCTACCCCGCCAGCTCCTGTGACCGTGAGTGCCGCGAAACCTTTGCCCGGTACTCAAACTCTCAAGAAGCGTTTTTAGGATGACGGAGTCAAAGTTGCGATCCAGTCGCTCGACCATCAGCTTTCACCAAACGGTGCCCTGGGCCGTTGCGGGTCTGTTGGCCGCATTGCTGGCGGCTCCTCCGGCCTTTGGGCTCGACGAGATCGGCGAACCGGCCGGCGATATTCCCGAATCTCAAGAGCTGCCGCCCGAAGGCACGGAGCCCGAGACGGCGCCGCAGGCGGCAAGCGGCGACGAAAGTCAGGGTGGCGAGGCGGAAACGCCTAAAACCGGCATCACAGACAAGGCGCACGACAAAGCCGCGTTCGGCAAAGGGCGCAAGAAAAAGAGCAAAGACGACGCCCTTCCGGAAAACTGGGATTCGTATTCCGACGTCAACAACCAGGGCAGCATGGCTCAGGAAATCACCAAAGGCGTGCGCGTCGAGGACATCGTCGAGCCGCCGAGCGACTATCGTTACGCGGCATTCGGCAAACCCGATCCCTTCGTCCCGCCGCTCGTCACGGCCGAGCGTCCCTCGGGCCCGAATTCCTTGGAAATCCCGATCGTGAGCCCCCTCCAGCGCTTCGCCGTGCGCGATTTGAGGCTCGTGGGCGTCTGGCAGCTGGCGTCGGGTGAGCGCAAAGCCATGGTCATGACGCCGTCCCGCGGCGCGGAAGAAGGCGGTTCGACGGCCGGCGAGGGCATCATCATCAAGAACGGCGATCCGATCGGAACTCATGGTGGCAAGATCCTCGGCATCGGCGACGACTTCCTCACCGTTCGCGAGTTCTCGCTGGCCCCCGACGGCACGCGCCAATACGAAGACCAGCAAATGTACATGGGCAAGCGCAACCCCGACGATCAACCGGGCAAGATTATCTTCCGCCCTGGAGCCAAGGAAACGGAAGTGAAGATCGAAGGAACCAACGGCACGCCGCTCGGCGGGTTCCGCGGCGAGGCCCAGAAGGCGGTCGATCGATTGGGAGCTCCATCGGAAGGCAAGGCCCAAAACGAGAAAACCAAGACGAGCCTCGAGCCAGCCAAGGACACCCAGGGAGCCGATCTGAAAGCGGTGCCCACGGCGAAGCCTAGCGCCTACAATCCACCGGCGCCGCCAGCGCCGGCCGCGCCGACCATTCCCGTGCCGCAAGCGTTCATTCCACAGGCCGACGTACTAGCGCCTGGCGCTGCGAGTACGCCCGGCACTTCCGCAGCGCCCGCGCCGGTCGCCCCTCCGACCACAGTCAATCCGCCCAAGATTTTCTAAGATCCCTTTAGGGGAGGTTTGCAGAACATGATCCACACGCCAAAATTCAGCCTCGTCGTTCGTTGTGCCGCCGCACTGGCGGTGGCTTTCGGACTCAACGCCTGCGCGTCGTCGGACTCCGGCGTTGACGACGACGCCCCGAAGAACAGCGTCGACCAAGAGGCGGCCGACGGCGATTTGACGACGGAAGCCAAGCCCGCCAAAGGCAAGAAGAAGGGCAAGGTCACTTACGACGAAAACGGCAATCCGAACCAGGACGAAAAGAAGCAAGCGATCGCCGACGACGGCTACGACGACGACTGGAACAACATGGGTAGCCAGCAGCAAAAGCAGGCTAACAACAACGCCAAGAACGGCAAGAACCAGCAGAACGCCAGCGACGAGCCGCCGCTCAACAACAAGGCGAACATCAAGAACAACGCCCAGGTCAAAGAAGAGCCACCGGTGCAAGAGACGCCGGTCGAGGCCCCTGTCGACCAAGAACCGGCGCCGGTCGCCAATATTCCCGAAAATCCCGCGCCGCCGACGCCTAAGCCGTTGCCGGTCCAAGGGCCCGTAACCATCGCATCGGGTGCGCCACTCATTCGCACCGACGTCGAGCCGGTCATGGCGCGGCTCTTTTGGGTCGGCTACGACTACCTCGAGCGCGACAGCCTGGTGCGCGTCGAAATGGTCACGCGCGGCAGCCCGAAGTACAACATCTTCCAAGAGCGCAACAAGTCGAACCAGCCGGAATTGGTCGTGCGCTTCTTCAACACGCGTCTGCGCGACAAAGTGAAGCGGGACATCGACGCCAGCGAATTTCGCTCGCCTGTCGCCTTCGTCCGGATGCGCGTCGACGAGCAAGAAAACAGCGTCGACGTCGTGATGACGATGCGCGACGCCGTCCAGCCGCGCATGTACACGAAGTACGGCAACATCATGCTCACCTTCGCCGTCCCCGACCACTATTTCGGCAACAGCGGCATCGGTTCGGCGCCCATCGCCAAGGCCGAGGTGCTGCCGAACTCCAACGTCATGCCGGAAATCGACCAAGGCAGCGAGATCCCCGAAGGCTTGAAGATCGCCAAGGCCTTCATCAACAATCCGGCCGAGGACGCCTTCAAAGACGCTCCGAAAGACGGCGGGCAGCCCGTCGCCGTGGGTCAGCAACCGGCGCCCGCGGATCAAAAGGTCGAAGCGCTTCCCACCGACTTTTCTAGTTCAGAAGGTGGGTTGACTCCAACCAACACGCCGACCAATACGCCGACCGACACGCCGCAAAATGCGACGAACACGCTGACGAACAGCATCCCGCCCGAAGGCTCCAGCGGCGGCGACGACCTGTTCGGCACCGACACGCCACCCGGCGGCGGCGGCGACGGCAACTTCGACTTCGACAAAGACGTCGGCGCCTCGGGCGGCCAACAACTTCCGCCACCGCAGACTGGCGGCAACCAGTTCGCCACGCCCCAAAACACCCCGGCGGCGACCGGCAACGGCGGCGACTCGGCGCCGATCTCCCCCGACACGGAAGAGCTGGAGGACGACAAGCTAGAAGACTTCGACGACGGCAAAGGCGAAAGCGTCAAGGAAATCGACAAATTCGACGTGCGTCTCAAGGCGCGCTCAGGCGCCTACGGTCTGACGGCCGCCAGCGGCTATGCGGTTTCAACCTTCAGCATCGCCGGTGTCGCCCAAGACGACGAGGTTGGGGGCGACGACGCACCAGCCGCGAACGACAACGCGCCGGCTAACAGCAACAAGAACGGGGCGCCGGCCAATGGCAACATAGGCGAAGGTAACCTCGATGGCGAGCCGGCCGGGGCAAATGGCGCCGGCCAAGGCGCGGGCGCGGACTTCCCGGGCGCGAACAACGCGGCCCCGGCCAACGGCAACGCCGGCGCGGGCGACGGCAATCTCTTAGGCGAAGGCGGCGCCGGCAACGGCGGCGCCCTCGACACGTCGAATAGCGCTCCTCCGGTGAACGCGCTGGGCAACACGTCGGGCAACGCCGCAGGTGGCCTCGGCAACGTCGGCAACGCGCCGGCGAACACTTTGGGCGGCGGCAACGCGGCCCTCACCTCGGGAGCGCTCGGCAACGAACCGCCGGTCGAGGGCAATCCGGACTTGGCCGGCAAGGAGACGGAAGGCAGCGATACCGAAGAGACTCCGACGCCTTCCGCTGGCGGCCGGAAGATTAAACTCGACTTCCGCGGCGCGCCGTTGACCGAGGTGATCCGGGTCTTG
>JAYWBY010000729.1:0-8100 GCA_043781115.1 Pseudomonadota bacterium | reverse complement strand
TCCGGCTTGAAGGCGAATAGATCAAGGGTCAACGCGATTTTCTGTTCGCTACCGCTATGAGTGAGGTAGCCAATGTAGCGGCCCGGATGCAGCGACACGTCGGCCCTTGCAACGGGGGAGAGGGCGATACTGGTTGCCGCTAACACAAAGGATAAAAGGCGGTTCATAAATTTTGATCCTCGCAGCTCGATTTGATTATTTGAAAAATATTAACGTACGGAAATGCCGTCTTCCACCGAACGAAGACAGCTCCTCCAAAGGGATTGTGCAGGCGCTGCCGACGACAGTCTGTTCCGTCATGATTTGTTGCTCTCGCTCGACTCGCGGTCGATCGGCCTGGCATTCTGGCCATGTGGCGTAGGACTCTGGTTCGGCTCTAGTGACGTTCAGTCTCAGAGTCCTCTCCATTAGGGGGCCAGCATCGGGCGGTGTAGGTTGCTTTCCTAGGGTGTAGAGAGCTGCCGTGTCGTTGCTGGAACTCTTTTCTCGCGCGCAAAACTGCACGAGGGGACCGATGTCTGACGCTCGAAGGATGTCCGCAACTTGACCCATTCCGTTTTGGCATTCGGCAACGGTCGGGTAAATTGGAAAGGTCGAGATCCCGATCCGGTAGTCAGGTTCCGAAGCGTAGTAGTAAAACGTAATGGCCGAAAATTGGAGGTAATCGCTCTCCACAATTACGCGGGACAAAGTCAAACCATCTCGTGTCAGGGCTTCCGTCACTTGCGCTTCAAGCCGCGCTAGATCATCAATTTGTGGATCAAAAGTAGGCCAACTGAGCACGGACGCTAAATCGATGCGCGTCGCATATCGCCTAATTAGCGGGGACTTTAGGCCGTAGATAGCAAGCAAATGGGTTGGCGTGCAATAGGCTAGAAACTCCGTAGAGCTGGTCGCATTGCGGAATATTGCTACCTGACGGGAAAGGTCCGAACGGCACGCGGCATCGGACTCGTATCCTCCGTCGTCGTCTCGGACAGCCGTGCGCGGCACTGCGCTGTCGGCCTGATAACCGATAACGATGTCTTGGCTAGCCGAGCCCGAGGTCGCCGGCCTGCAGTAAGTCCTGACTACAGGCTTGTCAGCTGCCAAGGCAAAACGTCTTCCCAAAGATGCTGCAACCGCGGCACAGGCGGTCGAATCGGAACCAGATGCCAGGTATTCAGCCAGCTCGAACTCGTAATAGGTGACGGCTCTGGCGGCTCTGGGAGTCGCCGCAAACACGCCGAGAATCCCGAAAATCAAATAACAAAAGTGTTTCATTTCTATGTTCCCTCGGGATCTAGAGGCGCTTCTTAAATACCGCCATCAGTTCCTCGATCTTTTCTTCGATGTCGGCTGGGCTCCGCGACTTGAATGCGGACTTAACGCAATGCCGGAGGTGACCCTCAAGAATGGCGTCTTCGAGCGCCTTGATTCCCGAAGTGGCGGCTCTCGTCTGCATGAGGATGTCGGGGCAGTATCTTCCTTCTTCCAACATGCGCCCAATTCCTTGCAGCTGTCCCACGAGTCGGTTCAGGCGGCGTACGTGCTCGGCGTGATCATGGTGGCCGTGGGATGTCGAATGCTTAGCCAAGAATGTGCCTCTCTTTTGTCGTGTTTTCGGGATCTTTTGCTTCACTGGTAGCACGGCTTTTAGCTCAAAACCATACACTAGTCCATAGCATCCGAATGGTTCGCGGGATCACACTACCACGCCAAATTGCCCATACCCGGCATAGGTATATTCTGCTTGCCAATTCCGACCTGTTTGCTACATTCGCGGCGTACATGATACAAATGTAGATGACTAGTTTTTGGTCGTCGCCACCGCCGAAATAGGGGGATTTCTAATGTTTCTTCGCGCTTCTCTGTTAGTCGCAGCTTTCGCGTTCTCAGGCATTGCCACAGCGGCACCGATTTTTACGCCCGACGAATATCCAGCCGTCGCGACGAGTGCGATCAACCAATTCAAGATTGACATGCCCGACCACGTGCCGATGTTCTACGGCATTACCCTGACTCGCAACGTCCAGGACGGCGTCGACATTGGGGTGCTCGCTAAAGTGTATGTCCAAATGACCGGCAGCGCTCCGACCGTAATGTCGAGGTACAATTGTCATAAGCACGAGACCGGCGAAGTCGAGTGCCATCCGGCCTGATTCTTCTGAAGAAAAATGGCCGCGACGAGTTATCGTCGCGGACATTTCCATTTGAGAGCGCCTCTAGGTCGTGACTTCAATCCACGTGTGCATGCCACCCATGTCCATGTTCATGTTGTCCATGCTCGGGTCCGTAGGCAGGGGGATTCGATGCATGTCGTTCATGACGTGATGCGAAAAATGGCAGTGGAATAGCCATTTTCCGACGCGCTCGGCGACCCAGTCCACGGTTCGAACCTCGGCTGAGCTCACATTCGTCGTGTTCATTTTCATATGCTGATTCGGCGCCAAAAATCCGGCCCCCATTTCCGTCACGCGATACGTGTGCCCGTGAAGATGGATCGGGTGGGCTAGCATGCTCAAATTCGTGACGCGAATCCTGACCTTTTCGCCGATTTTTGCCGCCATGGGGGGAATTTGCGGGCCTGGTTGGCCGTTCATAGTGAAATAATTGAACTCGCTCATCTCCAGGGTGTCCGGAGACGGGCCGCCGGGATTTATCTTCCAGGTGTGCAGGAAAAACAAATAGTCGTGGTCGACGTAGTACCAATCCGGCGGGTTCCTCGGATGGACGATAAAGAAGCCCATCAGTCCGAGACCGACCTGTTTGGCTCCCATGACGTGCGAATGATAAAAATAGGTCCCATGTTGATTGATCGTGAATTCGTAGACGAAGGTTTCGCCGGGTCTCACGGGCGGCTGTGAAAAGTCAGGGACCCCGTCCATGGCCAAGGGAATGTGTAGTCCATGCCAGTGAATCGTGGTCTTGGCGTTGAGTCCATTGGTGAAAATGATGCGAACCGTGTCCCCTTCGGTCACTTCAAAGGTGGGGCCGGGGGACGACCCGTTATATCCCCAGGCCGCGATGGGTCTTTGTTGCATGCCCATGCCGTCGCTCATGTCCGGCCAGTGCAAGGTCACGGGTCCCGATCGCAAGCGAAAGACTTTGACGTCCCCGTCCATTTCATAAGGAATCGTCGGAATCCCGAGCGCTTGAACAGGAACGATGCCGTCGCTGAGCGGTCGTTTTCTAAGCGGCGGCGTGTATTCGCCAGGAGAGTTGTCGGCATAGGCTTGTTGTCTGGCGCCTGCCATGAAGGGAAGGGTCAAAGCGGACCCCAGTAGGCCGCCACCGAGAAATCCGCGCCGCGAAAAGTTCGGTCCCATCTAAACTCCCCCATCCTAAAATGACGTATTACTCGGTCCATTATTTAGCATGAAATGGTGTCGGCAAGATACCCTCTGGGGGCATAAGTTAAGTCATTGCTGGTTATTATGTGATATCGATGAGCAATTGTCGTTTGCTGGCATGTCGAGTAAAAAAAATTGGTGATACCCTATAGGGGTATTATAAAGTAAAAGGGGCGAGAAGTTGCTGCGTCGCGAAAGGCGAGGAATTCGATGGAACGTCTCTTCTCACTGATAATGGCGGCTCTGTTGTGCGGGGCGGCTTTCGCCTGTTCTCCACTTGAGCCTTCGGGGAAGCCGGCGCATCCGCCGACCCCGACCCCGACCCCGGCGCCGCCGGCGCAGGCGCCGCCGCACGACGCCGATGCCAAACCGGGAACGGGCGATGGAGCCGCAGATACCGGCGGAACGTCGACCGATACGGGTAGTGGGACCGCTACCACTGGTACGGGAACTTCGACTGGCGGAGGTGATGGACCTCCACCCGAGAGTCCCTACAACCGGGCTGTCGCGGCAAATGCCGAAAGCATTCAAAAAAATCTAATCGACCCGTACTGCGTCAGTTGTCACCGGGGCGAACAGCCTTCGGGGAAACTCAACCTCGAGAACATCGCGATTTATACGGACGGTCGTATCCACGGTTACCCCGGTAAGGCAATTGATCCGGGGTCGCCACCGACCTGCATGATTGTCATGACGATAGAAGAGACTCGTGCTAACCGGAAGATGCCGCCCCCGGGGAATTCCCTCGGTATTCCGCTGGTCGAAGCGGCGCAGCTTAAGGCGTTGAAAGATTGGATCGCAGAGTTACCTCATCAAGATCCGTCTCCAGACGGAGAGGACGGCGTGGACATCTCTTTGGAAGGTGACGCCGCGGCGAACCAATCGGCGAACTTAGATGGCGGCTCAGGTTTCGCGCCATAATTTTGAGACTAAGGCCCGTGTAAGACCGACGATTACAAGAAGGCCGCGTTTTTGACGTTGTTACATACCCCCTCTCCGTATATAAGAGCGGCACGCTCATTAATGGCGACTGGTGCCGAAATTCGCTTACGGAAGGGGATGTTATGAATTGGCTGCGAGCAGCAATCACCTCGTTTGTCATGCTGATCGGCTATTCGCGAGTGACCTTCGCTTCGTCGGTCGAGACCTTCGAGATCGATGACTTTCCGACGGCGCTTGGCTCGTGCGATGCGGCCAAGGCCCTCCTGCAAAATCGATTTGCAAGTCTGTCCGCCGTCAGCGTCGTAAATGCGTCGTGCGAGCGGGATCCGGTTTATGCGAATCGCCTCACGGTTCGCGTGACCTATAGCAGCGGGTCGCCGCTTTACATTCGAGACACGAACGACGTTCTCTATGCGGGATATCCAAGTTACGACGCTTGCGTGCAAGACTCTCAAAGGCAACTTGACATGTTTCGCCGCTTTACACGCATTGAACCGTTGCTGTCCTATTGCAATGTCGATGGCGAATTGAAGCTTTTTTACGTCGGTCATCCTCAGTGGCAGCGCTTTGTCGCCGACATGACGCTCGGGGACATGGCGCTGGATCCAGCGATCCCTGATTCAGCGGATCTCGCTAGGCAGGTTGCGGCTGCGGCGGCGGGGGCGGGTATCAACGTCTCCCGCGTCTTCGTGCGCCGTGATCATGTCGTGCTCTATTACTATGCGACAGAGTCCGAGCCGATTGGCGCAGCCAGCTTTCCTTCGTTTGAGAACCAAGACTCGTGCGAGAGCAACCGGGACAGGACGCGCTCGTTTTTCCAGAGCCTAGGCGTAAAGTCTTTAGTCGACTTCTGTTCGGTGGATCAAATCTTCGCCAACGGCACGAGTACGTTCTACCTAGTTGGCGTGCAGCCCGGGGCTTTTCCGTTTATGGGTCGGCTTGACTTGCCGAACGAGGTGACGCCTGACTCTTATTCGTCTTACGAAAGCTGTATGGCTGACCGGGCGAGAATATTGTCGATCAACCAGCAGCGGAGTGATGCGTCGTTTCGTGCAGCACTGTGCACGGTGCCCAACGACCGGATCCCGGGGGACAATCGGCCAATCACGTATAGCGTGATGCTTTTTCAATAAGCCGGCGACCCTTCGCGGAGGTTTCGGTTACGGTCGCTTTCCGTCTCCAGCGGGGATTGCGAAACAGATTTTCTTGTCGCCACGCTACACTTTGAATCAAGAAGGACGCGCTCATTCACGCGGCGAACCCCGACCGACGGGACCTTTTTGATGGCGCGGGCGCCACGACGGAGCTGTAATCGACGAGATCCCTCGCCTGCGGCTCGGGATAGACCGTGGCGCTTTCGCGCCACGGTCTAACTATCGGTTATCGCCTGATATCCTTGATCTCTTACGCCATGCTGATCATTAACAGCGCGCTGATTTTGACGAAGGTCGCGATCGAGTTGATCCTTTTCGCCTTTTTTCGGGGTCGTCCTTGAGGATCCGACTCCTTCACGAAAACTCGACAACGACCTAACGCGAAAGGGAAATATTCCGAAAGGGGAATGTCCCCGTTCGGAGTCGGAGTATTCCATTAGCAGTTTTCTAAAATCGAAGTTTCCGTGGGCTTTGCGTTGGCTACTAAGGAAGCCTGATCGCTCCTCCAGACACTTGGACGTCATTGTTTCAAACACCGACGCCATCCTTTTCTCGATCGACAAGCACGGAACGATCACTTTTTCGGAAGGAAACGGGCTCGCGGCGATTGGTATTACGCCGGGCGACCGCGTGGGAAAATCAGTCTTTGACCTCCACAAAGACAAGCCAGAACTTTTAAAGCTCGACTCGCGCATTTTAAACGGCGAAAAGGCCAGTTTGCGTACGCAAGTAAACGGAGTTTGGCTTGAAACGCACTACAACCCGGTGTTCGACGAACACGGCAAGCCGAATGGCGCCATCGGGGTCTCGTTCAACGTCAGCAAAAAAGTCCAATCGGAACGCGTCTTGTCGGCAACGCAGGACAAATTGCGGGAGGTCCTGAAACATGTGCCCTTTTCATTCTGGGCCATAGACAGCGAGAGAAAATACATTTTCCGCGAAGGCATGGGCTTAAAAGCTTTGAATCTGAGTTCCGAGGAGATGGCGGGCCGGAGCATCGACGACATCTATCGCGACTTTCCGGAGGTGGTGTCCAACTTTAATCGCGCCTTTGCCGGTGAAACATTCGAACTGCAAACGGAGTTGGCCGGCCGCTGGTACAAGTCGAGCTTTGCACCGACCCTTGACGAGACAAAGGCGATCATAGGCATCACCGGGACGACGTTTGACATAACCAACCAAAAAAGAAGTGAAGACGAAAAAAACGGCCTTGCCGTCCGAGAAAAGGCGGCGGTTGAGGCCTCTCGGCTAAAATCCGAGTTTCTCGCCAATATGAGCCACGAAATTCGAACGCCCATCAATGGGGTCATCGGCATGATGGGGCTTCTTGTTGATACTGAGCTCAGCGCCGATCAACGGGAATTTGCGGATGCCGCTAAAGCCTCGGCCGCAGCGTTACTCTCGGTGATCAACGACATCCTGGACTTTTCGAAGGTCGAGGCCGGCAAGCTGGAGTTCGAAGACATCGATTTCGATTTGCAGCATCTATTTAGATCTTTGCTCAAGACCTTTGCGTTTGAGGCAAAAAACAAAGGGATCGCGCTCACCTTAGATGTGACTCCTGAAACGCCGGTGTATGTTGGCGGCGACCCCGGAAGACTGAGGCAGGTGCTTAACAACCTCGTAAGCAACGCTCTGAAGTTTACGCGCGCTGGCGAGGTGTCGATTCGCCTGGCCGTCGAACGAAACGGCGCCGAAAAAAATTCTTTCCGAATTGAAGTGAAAGATTCGGGAATTGGCATCCCGGAAGAGGCGAAGTCTCGCATGTTTCAACCGTTTTCCCAGGCCGACGCCTCGACTAGTCGACGCTTCGGCGGCACCGGGCTCGGGTTGTCGATTTGCAAGCATCTCGTCGAACGAATGGGAGGAACCATTGGTGTCGACAGTGTTCCTGACAAGGGGTCGACTTTTTGGTTTACGGTCGTCCTTCGTTCAGCCGTAGCGCCAGTGCCCACCACCGAAGGATTGATCGCCCATTTTAGTAAGCTATCTGACCGCAGATTTCGTGTGCTGGTCGCGGAAGACAATGCCATCAACCAGATAATCACCCTTAGAATGCTGGAAAAAATGGGTCTAAACGTCGATGCGGTTGCAAATGGCCGCGAGGTCTTAGACGCGCTGCAGGCCTTTCCCTATGACCTCATCCTAATGGATTGTCAGATGCCAGAACTAGACGGTTACGAAGCAACTAGGATGATTCGGGCCAGCAAAACCCTGCCGCGCACCAACATCCCAATCGTTGCGATGACGGCGAACGCAATTAGCGGCGATCGCGAGCGCTGCCTTGAAGCGGGCATGAGCGACTATGTCTCAAAACCTGTTAGACCAGCAGACTTGTATACGGTTTTAACGCGGTGGTTGATCAGCAAACCGTCAGCCGCTTGATGAAAGCTGAAGATCTTTGGGCGGCTCAGCGTTCGCAGTTAGATCTTTGACCTCGCCGCCCGCATAAGTGCCGAGGAGCGACAGAGAGAGCTCCCGGCCGCCCAGTCCCGTGGCGTGCTCCTGGTCGATGCGCAGGCTCTCGAGTCCTTCGGTGAAAGCCGCCGCAGGCGTGCTCACCGCCAGTCATTTCCGATTCGACTCCATAGCAAGTCGCTTCATGCTCTCCCAATAGGTCTCCCGCCAGTCCTGCTCGACGCCCGGGATTAGAGTTTTCGGAACACCACGGT
>JAYWBY010000728.1:0-8103 GCA_043781115.1 Pseudomonadota bacterium | reverse complement strand
GAGAGCGCTCGGGTCGAGACGTTGGAGCGCATGAACGGCTTAGTCGAATCGGCCAGGCGCTCGTTCGTCAATATGGAGCGACAGATCGAGAACAACGGCTTCGCCATTCAGACGCAGCTCGGCGAGGTCCGGGCAGAGTCGACAAAGAGGGCGGCGAGAGAGAAGTGGCAGCTACGGGTCTTCGGAGTGGCCGGGTTGAGCGCCTGCTTAATCGCTGGCTGGGCGGGCTGGAAGGTGAAGGAGTGGAGGGTGGAGAAGGCAGCGGCCGAGGAGCGGGTGGCGCTCCGCAAAAGCGAACTCTTCGGGATGTACCTCCTCGAAGTCCATCCCAAGGAGGCCGAAAAATACTGGCAAGCATTTCAGGGGTGGGCCGCGAAAAACGAGATCAAGAACTAGCCGAATGGAGGGATGCTTATGGATATCCTGGCAAAGCACGGGGAACTAAGTCCCGAGGATTTGGCGGAAGTCTTGGGGCTGGAGAAGGACGAGCTCGTGGCGCTGGTGATCGGCATGAACAAGGGCTGGTATCAGCTTTTGGAAGACTTAGAGGACGCGCACAGGCGGGAGTTGAAGCAGCTCGAGGAGCGTTTGACCACGCAACTCAGCGACTCTTTGAACAGCATGCGCGAAGCCGAGAGGGGGCAACTCGATGGCTTTTCCAGTCAGCTCGCGAGTTCGGGGAAGGAGTTCACCGCTGGGCTCAAGGCATCGAAAGCGAACGGGGAGAGGTTAGAAGCGCTCAAGAGCACGCTCGACAAGCTCACGAACGGGCGCGCGGCCGGGAGATGACGGAGTGGGAGCGGCGGGATTTTGACCGGAGCATCGAGTGTGGGTACGGCCGTGGTCGAGGGATGGATATTTCGTTTTAGACCGTGCCGCTTCCGCCGTAGGTGGACACTTGTACTACGAGACCGAAGGGGCCTAGCCCAAATATTTCATGTTCGCGACTTGTGGCCTCGGATTTCGAAGCCACAAGTCGCGAACATGAAATATTTGGGCTAGGGCTCGGGAGGAACAAACACGGGAACAAGCCTCGGAGTGTAAGCGCGCGGGCATCCCCACCTAGCAATGTTTACCCGCGTCAGACGCCGGCTTTGTAGGCAGCAGCGCCGTGACTTCGTCGGCAGTTCGGGCTGTAGGCAGGTCGGTCATCACGCGGGCCAGGTAAGCGTGCGGGTCAAGTCCATTGGCTTTGGCCGTTTCGACGAGGCTGTAAAGATTGGCGCTGGCGCTGGCTCCCGCGGGCGATGCTGAAAACTTCCAATTCTTCCGGCCGAGCGCAAATGGTCGGATGGCATTCTCGACGCCGTTGTTGTCGATCGGGACGCGACCATCTGCTGCTTCTGCTCAAGACTAAATCGCCACCGCCGGGCGATCACCGCCAGCCGGTGTCGCCTGAATCGTTGCACGCCCCTCCGTGTCAAACAGGCGAGACAGTTTGAGTGGTTTTAATTGAGATAAATCCCGGCGGCTGTTTCAATTCGTCCCGATACCGAGAGGCGATCGTCCTTGTATTCCTCAGCCACGAAGGGATCATACGCGCCGATGAGATTCAACTCGAGGATGAAAGGATCGCCCTCGGCCTTGGGGAGCTTTACGATCTTGATCGTCGATTCGGGGAGAGAACCGATGAAATCAAGGTGACTATCCCCAGTCTGACCCCCGCGAATCCATGACACGGTGAAACCCGAGAAGGGCGAGACCTTCGACGAGAACAGGAAATTCGGTGCGGGATAGGTCTTGCCTTCCTCCGGCGCCCCATCCTCAAACTGCTGGAACTGTACCGTGAGAGAGTCGCCCTTGCCCCCGGTCAGCTCTCTGTAGTCCGTCAGCGCAACGCTGAAGATCTCGATGTGTTCGATGTGACCCCCGCTTGCGTTTTGGCGGAACTTCGACCAAGCGCAGCCGGGATTGAACGAGTAACTCGACTTCAAGTCCGTCGGCACGAAGTAGCGCTCGCCGAATCCGTCCCACCGACAGGTTCCGCGTTCGCCTCGACCGACCAGCTCGGGCGCATCGGCCGGCAGTTTTTTCTCGTCGTCGACATTGGGCCGACTGGTCGGCAGCCCGTTCTCGTCGTCGGTTTTCGGCCCACTCTCGGTCGTTCCGGGATCCGCTGGAGTCGTCGGATCCGGCTGCGGGTCACGCGCCTTTTTCTCGGCTTTCCGGCATCCTGAAGCGAAAACAAGAGAACAAGCGACGGGGAGCCACAGAATGGAGCGAATCAGCATTTAAGGGTCCTTTTTAGCAGGGTTCGGCGGCGTCAGCCGACAGGTCCTAATGCAATCCGAATACCAACTAAAATTCCATATATTTCCAATGTTTATCGAGATAGCCCAGTCTACAATCAACTCTGCCGCCCATTTTTTGGGCGCTCCGAAACGAGCGGCCAGGAGACATCGCTAGGCGCGCGCGAGGTGTCTCTGGTTGGCCCAGCATGAGCGAGGCTTCATCCAGCCGCCATCTAGCAGGGGGGTTGGTAGCAACGGAACAGAAACTCAGATAGCCCCCGCCGCACCCTTCGCCGTGCACGCACCCTTCGCCGTGCACGCGGGTCGGTGTCGATTAGATTGACACTCTTGTCTTAGGGCAGCACTAACTGGCCGGCCAAGCCTACCGCTTTTCTTAGACATTCTGTAAACACATCGCTGGCACAGCAGGTGCATCTGATGCTGCACCTGCTGAAGCACCACTTGCACAACAGACTGGCTGCTTTTGTTTTAACAACTGGAGATGTTTTCGATGAAAAAGATCTTTTTTGCACTAGTACTGGTTGGCGTCGCCGCTTGCGATACGTCGAACTCGGCTTCGTCGGTGAAAGCCGACGACGGGACGGTCCATAACGGCGGCGAAAACGGCGACGGGACGTTTACCGCGGAACCTAAATCTTTGTTTGTACTAACTGGCAGTGCCGCCAAGAAGCTCTATAGCGCACTCGACATTCAAGGTGTACGCCACGGGTTCAATACGACGAAGACTTTCGCTGGCCAGGTTGAAATGTCCTGCGAAAAATCAGTTCAAAACACCGCCACGGCCTATTCATGTTCGGCCGCCCAGGCGCAAGCAGTAGTTGACCCAACCGGCGCCTGTTCCGCTGATGCCCAAGTTTTCGGCCCTTTCCCCAGCTCCTGTGGATGTCCTGAAGGCTATACGTATGGCGGAGCACAGTCAGGAAAGTGTATTTTGGATGACGGTAGGGTTTTCAACGGTGGTGAGAACGGCGACGGTACGTTTACCCCTCCTCAAGGGTAAAAAGGAAATTTCAACTACGTGTACGTCATTACGTCGACCAGAGCTTTGTGTTCTGGTCGACGTAAAACGTTTGTAAGCGATCGACCGTCCCAGGTTGAGGGCTTAGCTGAATTTCGCTTTCACTTGCGAAACGCTGGCGCGGCAAGCGCCCGGCGCCTTTCGTGCGTGCGGGTTTCGCCTACCTGACGCCGCCAGCGTGGCGACCAGGCGCTGTGGATAACGTCCATTTCGTGGCGTTCAGAAATGGTTCAAGAAATCGCGATTGGCGTGTATCCCTTGGGGCTCAAGGCGTGCGGGTAAACCGAACATTCACCCAGTTGTTTTTTGAACGCGCTGGTCAAGAAAATGGCGGGCTGCGGCGCAAGGGTTTGCGGGCGCCGTTTTTGCGGGGGTTATTTGAACGCTCCGCTTGGTGATTATCCAGTCTCTTGAACCAAGAAACGCACATCAGTGCCAAGTTGGCCAAGATAGGTCACAAGCGAGTCGATAGAGAAAAGACTTATTTTACCGTTCAGAATCTCGCTCACGCGCGGCTGCGGTTTACCCCAGATCCTAGCAAGTTCTTTTTGGCTATAGCCGCGCTGGCGAACAAGTCGAAGAATTTGAATGTGAAGGTCCGACTTGATTGTCAGGAGGCGCGCTTCTTCCTTAGGGAAGCCGAGATCCTCGAAGAGGGTCTCGGCCGTACTGACATGCGGCTGACGGTCATCAGCCTTTAAGTCGGCTGATAAGAGCGCGGTAGCGCGTCGCTGCTTTTTCGATGTCGTAGCGACTCGTTTTTTGACTTTTCTTTTGGAAACAGTGGAGGACATGGATTTCTCCTTTGACGATGGCGACGTAGATCGCACGATATTGGCCCGAGCTGTCCCTGGCGCGTAACTCCCAAGCGCCAAGGCCGATGGCCTTCATGGATTTGGTGTCGTCGGGGCGTTCACCAACTTGGAGAACGCCTAGGGCGGCACCGAGATCTTGGCGGACGGCAACAGGAAAGGTTCGGAGGACTTCGCGGCTATCGCTTTCCCAGACTACTTTCTTCCTCTCCATCGAGCCTCCTAGCGGTCTATTATACATCTATCTGTATAGAAAGCAAAGACGAACTTCTGACTGGGTTCGTCAAACCAACAGCTTGACGAGCGAGGCCGCCCACAATGCGACCTGTCGTCAGGTTGCTATCTTACTGATATTTGGTATCTTAAACGTGAACCACCAAGCAGAGCAAATATTGGCGAGGGCGATGAAATGGAAGGGCAGAAGTACACCATCCAAAAGGTGCTCAAGATCTTTGCCGCCGATATTACGCGGCAGGGCATCATCAAGGCTGAAAACTCAGGGTTAATCCCGATGGCAGCCAGGGAGGGCGGTAAAAGCAATCCACGTCGGGCATGGACAAGCGCGGATCTCCCGGCTATCGGCGAGCGCTACGGTTTCATGAAACCCCTACAAAGTCCGGTAACGGTCGCTGTCTTTACGACCAAGGGCGGGGTCCTAAAGAGCACGCTCGCCATGAATCTTGGTCGCCTAGCGGCGCTGCACAATCAGCGGGTCTGCATCGTCGGCCTTGATATGCAAGGCGACATTACTACGGCGCTTGGCTACCAAGTCGATCTTGATGAAACGGACAACCTCGAGACGGCGCTTCAAAAACTGGGGGCAGTTTCCGGTCTCGCGGACTTTGCAGAAGGTACAGTGAGCCTCGATGAAATCATCGTCCAGAGCGATCTCCCGACCCTCTCGTTCATTCCCGAGACTCCTGAACTCGTGACACTTGAGCGGGAGATCTCCAGCCGGAACATGCGGGACTTCTGGCTTCGCGACAAAGTAATCGCGCCGCTAAAAAAACGTTTTGATCTGATCATTCTCGATTGCAGCCCCAATTGGAATCTACTCATTAGTAATGCGCTGATGGCGTGTGACACGCTGATCTCGCCTCTAGAATGCAAGATCAACAATTTTAGGAACTACAAAGCGTTCAAGGCCTACCTCGACAACTTCAAGAAAGATACTGAGCGGAACTTCACCCACATCTTCGTACCGACGAAATTCACGTCCACCAGAAAGCTCTCTTCTGAGATTCGCGGTTGGTATCTCGGCAACGTCGCTGGCTGTACCAACGGTGCAATCCGGGAATCGGTCCATGCTGAGGAAGCCGTTGCATGTCATCTCAGTCTCCCTGAATACCAGCCATCATCGCTAGTAGCTGACGAGATGCGCGAGGTCGTACAGGAGATCTGGACTCGGTTGATTGAAGTCTCAAAGCAAAAGTCGAAAGCATCCGTGGTAAGCCGACAAGGGGCGAAAAAGGTCCGCGTTCCTGCTGAAGCTGGGAGGTAACTAAGTGGCCCTCTCCCTCAACGACTTGAAAAGCCCCAACCTCCATTCCGCTAAGAAGGACACCAAGCCGAAAAAGACGCCGCTAATGCCATGGCAGCAACGTGAAAGCAGTGGTGCAGTTTCTTTGCAGCCAGAAGACCCCAGCGGCGAAACGGCTCCGTCTGTTGAACCGACAACAAAATGGCAACAAACTGGCAACGAACCGACAACGAACCAGATACAAACCGACAACAAACTGGCAACGAACCGACAACACACCATAGCCCCTGAACAGGGAAACCGACAACAAACCGGCAACGGAACCGGCAACAACCGGGCAACAAACCGGCAACAAACCGGCAACAAAACTGGCAACAAACCGACAACAAAACAGTCGCAAAATGTTGACCTGGCCGACCTCTGCGGGCTGCAGGAAAAAGCGCTTCTATTTCTCTTCGAGTCATGCCGCTATAACGCCAGCAGAGAGAGCGAACCAATACTAAATGCTCAAGTTGCAGAAGTCCTGAAAACCACACCACACAGTGCAAAGGTGACTTTGCAGCGTTTACAGGCAAAGGGTTTCGTACATAGAAGTGGGTTTAAAAATGGGCGCGGAGGCTGGTCAACTTACGAGATTCCAGAAGGGACCTATCGAGCCCTATCTGTGAGAGAGACACGGAGCAAACTGGCAACAAACCGGCAACAAACTGACAACGAAACCGGCAACAAACTGACAACGAAACCGGCAACGGAACCGGCAACAACCCCCCTTAGTAGTAGTAGTTATATAGAAAACAAATTCACACCTACTACTGCCGAAACGCGCGCCCGCGCAGAAGATGTATGGACGCCCGAGGATCTCGACTACTCGATGCTGACCGACGTCGGCTTCGGTCGGTCCCAAGCATTGCAGCTTCGCAGCCTCGGCCTCTCGTTTGACGTTGTGCAGCGCTCGCTCGTCTACTTCGAGTTCGAGCTGCGCTACACGGCGAGCGGCAAAACGATCCAAGAGCCGCTAGCTTTGTTGATGAAGCGCATGCGGCAAAACGGTAGCTGGGAAGCTCCGGAAGAGTACGAAAAGCGTCACGCCCACTTTCACACTCGTTTTGCTGAGCGCGAGCAGCAGCTCCAAGAAAAAGAGCCCGCAGAAGAAAAGAACGGGGACTTCTTGGAGACGGGCGGCTGCATCACTTCACCTTCCGACGTGGATCAGGGACTGCCGTTGCGGTGACCCTTTGCCGGCAGTGTTCTGTGCACACTTTGTTTTCCGGAGAGTCACAATTCCCTCCTGGCCGCTGCCCTTGGCCGAATGCTTCGGTGCTCACAGCCGGAGGGCATGTGTTCCCGCTGATCCACCGCATGTTGGTGTCGAAAATGGGCGCGGTGGTCGCCACACTCGATGTGGCAAACTTTCCCCAAGCGGCTGGGATAACCCGCCTCGGCCGATGGTCTCTGACGCGTTTTTACACAGGCCTGACCGGATTGCTGTTTTTTTACGCAAGACGCCCAAATTCCGCCGCTGTTGCGTTTGGATGAACTGACCCTAGGCTCGGGTGCTCTCCCCCCTGTCTCGTCGATTCTAGGGCCGCCTAGAGCGGTTTTAGAGGCATGTCTTGCTTGGGCTTGCTCCCGGATTTTCGAGATTTTGGAGTTTGAGTTGGGGTCTTGAGCTTATTTCGTAGGCAGATGAGTTGATTTTGAGGTATGAGTTTTTTGAGAGTTAGGCCGAAGCGCAAGCTTACTATCTGCTAGCGACTACTCTCGGCCCCTGCGGGGCCTCGCTCCGTCGCTAGCAGATAGCCTTGGCCAGGGGCTTTGCCCCCGGCGCCCCTCGACCGACAGCAACCCATAACCAGGGCATCAAATGGCTCGCCCAAGAACCGACCGGACCACCCAACGAGTGGTCCGATTGACCACCGAAGAAGACCTTCAGGTCAGCGCTCAAGCGCAAGAGCTGGGGCTGACGGCGGCAGCGTTTCTCCGGATGGCGGCCTTGAAGAAGCTGCCGAGGCGAAAAGGGGTGCTCGATCCCGAGACGGCTAGGGAGATCTGGCGGCAGGTCTCAGGGGTGGCGCGCAACGTCAACCAGCTGACGAAAATCGCCCACGCAGGGAAGCTCAAGGCCGAGGAGGTGGAGCGGCTGACGAAGGAGGTCCAGGCGCTGGTCCGGTGGGCGATGGAGGCGGCAGCACGGTGAGCGTCGTGAAGTTTTCAGCCGGCGGCTCGGCCGCCAAGATGATCGCCTACCTCAGCCAAATCGAAGGGCGGGGAGGCCAGGCGCAGGAGAAGTGCGTGGCGTCGGAGAATAACCTCGGGGTGGAGACGAGAGAGCTGGCGACGGCCTGGGATCTGACGCGCCAGGTCCACGCCAAGGACGGCGGGCGGGAGTACTACCATGCCAGCTTTAACATCGCGCCCGACGACGGCAAGGCCGGTCAAATATCCAACGACGAGCTGCTTAAAATCGGCGGGGAGCTGGCCGAGAAGATGGCGCCGGGCCATGACTACGCGGCGTTTGTGCACCGAGACCGGGAGCACCCG
>JAYWBY010000727.1:0-8107 GCA_043781115.1 Pseudomonadota bacterium | reverse complement strand
CCGGCGGCGGTGGCGGCGGCGGGGCCAGCAGCTTTAACGGTGGCAACGGATGTGGAGGAAGTGGTGCAAGCGCCACCGGAACTGACAGTGGGGCTGGTGGAACGACCAGCGCCGGCGGGGTAGGCGGCAAGTCTGGGGGCGCCGGCGGCACCATCGCTACAACGTCCGGCACTAACGGCGCCACGGATGCCGGCGGCGGTGGCGGCGGCGGAGGGGTC
This sequence comes from Pseudomonadota bacterium, assembly GCA_043781115.1. Lineage (GTDB taxonomy): Bacteria > Bdellovibrionota_B > Oligoflexia > Oligoflexales > CAIYRB01 > CAIYRB01. Next base: position 7,889 of record JAYWBY010000727.1, on the reverse strand, counting down.
GGGGGCAACGCCGGCGGCAAAGGGGGCGGCGGTGGTATGGGCGGTGGAGGCGGTGGCAGCACCGCAGCTAGCGGATCCGGTGGTGGCGGCGGGAATGGCAATGCATCCGGAGGAAATGGCACAGGTAGCGGCGGCACAAACTGGGGCGGCGGCGCTGGAACAGGCGCCGGCGGAGGCGGCGGCGGCGGCGGTCATGCCGGCGGTGGCGGTGGCGCCTGCGTCGTTCCGAGCGGCGGCTCGTCGAGCGGCACAGGCGGCGGGGCGGCGGGGACCGGCGGAGGGAACGGCGGCAACGGCAGTGCGTTGGTGACGTTTCAGCCGTAGGCAAAGTCAGCGTCGTTTATGATGATGGTGATTTCCGCCCCTCAGTTGTGCCGCTATGGTGGCCTTGTACCGGACAACATGTCATCTCCGGCACTTTGCCGTCATTGACGATGACTTCGACCTCGCCGTCGTTGCATTTGCCGTAACCACGCTTGCCGGCTGGCGGCAGGCAGTAACCGTCGCTGAGACCCGTTTAACCCCTAAACACTACAGAACCCGCGTGTCCCAACAAATACCCCTAGATATCAATGAATTATCAAAACCAGTGAACTGGCACGCCCAATGCAATCTCCGGCCCTATCCCGGACTGCATTTCAACTTGAGCGTGGAGACTCCCCATGACGCGTTTAGCCGCCCTTTTCTTACTGACCGGCTTTTTCGTTTCCGCAACCGCTCAAGGCGCCGACGCCCCGAATCCGAGCGACGTCAAAATCAAAACCCTTTCTTACAGCGGCACGGGTTGTCCCAAAGGCAGCGCCGCCGTCGAAATTTCTCCTGACCTGAAAGCCTTCACCGTTCTATACAGCAACTATCAAGTCTCGGTTTCGGACGCCAAACGCCGCGTCCGCGACACGGCGCGCTGCGACGTCAAGCTCGACCTGATCGTGCCGGATGGCTGGGGCTTTTCGATCTTCACGGCGGACTACCGCGGCTTCGTCAGCTTGACCCAAGGCGCCACGGCGACGCAAGAGAGCCACATTCGTTATAACGGTATCGACCCGCACCAACGCTTCGACTCGATGGATTTCAAAGGTCCGATCGAGCAAGACTATTTGAACCGCCACACGATCAGCGCGCCGCTCCGCGTTCGTTCGGCTTGCAAAGGCAAGGAGCGTCACCTCGAGCTTCGTTCGGAAATCACCTTGATCGCCGCCAAAGGCGCCAGCGGCTTGATGACGGTCGACTCGCTCGACGGCGAAGCTGAGAACAAATTCTGGATCACTTGGCAGAAGTGCACGAAGTAACCAGTTTTACTTGGTGTCGCAGCCCTGGTCATTACACGTGATCAGGGCTTCGTAGCCAGTCTTGCCGAAGACGAAGCTGACGCCATATCCCGTCTCAAAAGTCGGCACGTACCAGTAGCCGTCGAGTTCGTATCCTCGAACGCGCGTCCATTCGTCCGCGGGGTGCTTCACCAAATCGGGCACGAGCTCGGTCGGGACGCCGATGGCGCGGATGCTCTGGCGCTTCTCGGAGCTGAAAAACAGCAGGGCGTTCGCTTGCCGGTCGTAGCGCCTGAGTCTCACGGCATCGGTCTTGTAAGGATCGAAGGACGTCTGGAAGGCGTCCGAAGTTTTCGTGCCTTCAGGCAAGCCGTTGCTTTCAATCACGGGGCCGTCGGTGAGTGAAAAAGCGCGAGCCTTCGTTTCGTCGCCCATCAACACGCGGAAAGAATCGACCAGCGATCCCGGCTCGAGCAAGTCGATGTTGGCGTTGTACGTCCATACCGTCGGCTCCGCCGCCGCATCCGCGAAATAGGCGACGGCGCTGGTCGAGCCGCTTGGCGGATAACCGCAGTTCATGCTGACGGAGCTTTCTTCGCGGCTTTTCGGCGCGACGTCGATCGTCTTCGTTTGGTCGCTGCTCGTGCCGCAGTTGTCTTCCACGGAGCTCGAGCTGAGCTTCGTCGTGACTTTGAGCGCGTGGCTGCTGTCGTTTTTCACGACCACGTGCGTCGAGGTGCGCGAACGCACGGTGCCGCAGGCTGGAGTCAGAGCAACTATTGCCAGCGCGGCGAGGGCGTTAAGTTGTTGTTTCATTTGAGGCTCCTAGGTTCGAGTTCCGGTCGCTGTCCCTCAAACGAAGGAAGCTCGAAAAAAGCGCCAGCGACGGTGCAGCGTCAAAACAGCGCGGCGTTCTGCCGCTCAACTCACAGAACAGTTTGTTCTGTGAGTCTATTGTCAGCCGACGCGCGCCGGGTTATTACTTAGATATGGGCCAACGACTGGCTCCGAACGCAACCAAGCAAAGGGGAAGACGATGAAGACGAGCAACAAAGTCCTGAAGAGCGTGATGACCGCCTTCGCAATCTTGGCGGCGGCGACTTCGGCGGAAGCGTCCTCCCGTTACACGGTCAAGGCGCGGTGCAGTGGCCAGTACGACGTCAAAGTCCTGAACTGGGCCGACGGCGGCGACGCCCTTTACGTGTACGCCGACGGTCATCTGGTCATGTCGGCTTGGGCGACCAAGACCGTCGACTTCGACGGCCGCGTCGAGACGGTCAGCTACAAAGCCGGCGACATCTTCGAAGGCGGTGCGAGCTTGCGCATCCGCGCCAGCGACAACCGGATTCCGGCGACCGCCGGCTCGGCGCACTTGACCTACGATTCGTCAAACCCGCTGCTTCGCTGCAGCGTTTACTGACCGCTCACTTCTTCTTCGAGGCCAAACCGATTTCGCGTAAGCGTTGCGCCAGGTAGTCGCCAGCAGTGATCTTCGGATGACTAGCGACGCCGCCGGTGACCTTCACGCAGCTCGGAAGGGGGCTGAGATCAATCTCGGAGCGCGGGTGCACGAACATCGGCATCGAGAAGCGGCGCTCGCGCGAGCTCCCGGGGTTGACGACGCGGTGAGTGGTGCTCTTGTAATAGCCGTTCGTGGCGTTTTGCAGCATGTCGCCCGAGTCGACGACGATCTGTCCCTTCAGCGCGTGGATCGGCCGCCAGGTGCCGTTTCGCTCCAAAAGTTCCAGGCCGCCGGCGGTCGCTTCGCAAAGCAGCGTGATGAGGTTGATGTCCTCGTGGGCTGCGGCGCGGATCGCCAGCGGATTCGAGCCGGGCGCGACGGGTGGATAGTGGATGACGCGGAGGATCGTATTGCCGTCGCGGGCCATACCGGCGAAGCGGTCCTTCGGTTCGCCGATGTGAAGGGCGCAAGCCTCCAGAATGTCGAGCGAGCAGCGCTCGAGTTGGCGGAAGAGTTGGCTGTAGGTCTCTTTGAAGCCGGGCGCGTCGCTCGGCCAAATGTTGTCGGGATAGATTTTCCGCAGCGCGTGCCCGGCCGGCAGCTCCTGGCCGACGTGCCAGAATTCCTTCAGGTCCGGCGCCTTCGAGTCCTTGGCGTGCTCGGTGCCGAAGCTCGTGAAGCCGCGCTGGCCTTGGGTGTGGGCGCCGTCGTACTTCTTCTTCTCGGCGTCGGTGCGGGTGAAGAAGTCCTCGGCGACCGTGTACGCCTTGTCGATCAGACCCGAGTCGACGCCGTGGTCGGTCAAGGCAAAGAAGCCGATGTCGACCAGGGATTCGCCTACCGTTTTGATGAACTTCTTCTGGCGCTCGCCACCGGCTTGGTAGTCTTTGAGGCTGGCCACAGGGATCGTTTGTTCGCTCATCGCGGGCTCCAAAAGGAAAGCGCGAGGGTAACATGCCGGCCTTAACCCCTGCAATATGGGGTAAAGGCGGTTATTTGACGGCTTTCGGCTTGTCGGATGTCGCCACCGGCGTCGCCCGCGCCGTGTTCATCGCCCGCTGATTGAGCTTTTGGTCGAAAAAGGCCCAGAAACCTTCGGCGGCGAGGTTCGGCGCCTTGATGTGCCAGTGGTCGTCGAGCATAACGACGCTAGCGACGACGACCTCCGGGGCCGTCGTCGGCGCCAAGCCCGCGAACCAAGTGGTCAGGCCCTTTGGCGAGCTGCCGGTCAAAGTGCCGGTCTTGCCGCCGACGAAGTCGTGCAGTTTGCGGTATTTTCCGCGACGGAAGGCGAACGAAGCCGTGCCGCCCTTGACCGAGGCGTCGAGAATTTGCGTCAACCGGTCGGAGGTTTGATCGCTGTAAAGGCGCATCGATTCGATCGGCGCGGCGACCTTCGTGTCGCGGAAGAGGCGCAGCGGCCTGGGATTTCCTTTGTTGGCGATGGCGGTCATGATCCACGCGGCGTGGGCGGCGCTCAGTCCGACTTTGCCGAAGCCCGCCGCGAAGCGGCCGACGGTGTGCGTGCTCGAGTTGGTCGGCGACGGTGGACGGAAGGGGCTGCGTTCGACGCGGAAGTCCGAGCCGAAGCCCGTTTCCCAGCCAAAACGGCGGGCGAAGTTGGTGATGATGCCTAACCCTAAGTTGTTGACGCCGATCTTGGCGAAGAATCCGTTGCAGGACGACCCAAAGGCCCGGCGCAGCGACATACGGCTCAAATCGCTAGGCGCGCGCTCCTTCATCCAGTCGCCGGTCTCGCGCACGTGCGAGCAGCCGCCGTTGAGTCCCAACGGCTCGCTGCTGTCGAAGTCGGCGACTTCGAAGGCGGCCGTCGTCACGACGGTCTTGAAGAACGACGCCGCCGGGAATCCCGAATGGAGGGCGGTGTGGGTCTTGCCTCCCCAGTCTTCGGGCGACCGGCCCTGGACCATAGCCAAGATGTTACCGGTGTGCGGGTCGGCGACGATAAGCGCCGCGATCGGCGACCGGCTGTCGATGAGATAGTTGGTCAGATGTGCCTGAAGTTCGGGCACCAGGGTTGTGGCCCGGGGTTTTCCGTCGGCTCCGGGCAAGTAAATGACGTTGTCGGCCGAGGGCTCCGGGAGGTGCATCGGCACCGTCGGCAGCGCGTCGACGGGCGACCCCTCGGGGTGGTCCTTAACTGACGCGGTCTGGCCCGTCGAGCCGGAGGCCACGAGCAGCGCCCCGGCCAGGCCTAGAGCCGTAACTACGGTTCTTGTCGAGGTTATATGAAGCATAGGCTTGGAAGTTGCGTAAAAAAGAGGCGCAGTCCCGGGGTCAGGTTGCGGGTGCCTGGATGCCACGCCTACTTGGTTTGGATGACGTTATATCTATTGTACCCGAGTTTGGCGCCGTTTAAAATCCCTGAATCACACGGCACTAGCTCAGACTTTTTATGAGTTGTTCCAAAGTCGTAAGGCGCAGCGTTGCTAGTCTTTCGCTACTTCCTTAAAGAGCTCGTGCCGCAATTCGCGTCAGCCTTGATCGTGATCTGCTCGATCATCGTCGTGTCGCAGCTCGTCCGTTTGTCGGAAGGTTTGGTGATGTTCGGCCTGTCGCTAGAGAACGTCTTCTTGCCGTTCCTCTACATCATCTTGCCGTTCCTCTCACTCACCATTCCCATGGCGTTTCTCTTTGCAGTAGTCCTGACGTTCGGGCGACTCAGCGCCGACGGTGAGTACGCGGCGCTGCTCGCCGCCGGATATTCATTGAAGCGCGCCGCGCGTCCCGTGATCTTGCTGTCGCTGGCGCTTTACGTCGTGTCGGCGACTTGCGCGTTGAATTTGGAAGCTTGGGGCCGCCGTGAGCTGATTCAATTTTATTACCGAAAGACGCAGTCCGAACTCGACAACATCATTAAGTACAAGCTCCAGGCCGGCGTCTTTCTCGCCGACTTCCTCGGCTACGTCATGTACGCGGAGAAGATTTCCAGCGACCGCTCGACATTCGAGAACGTCATGCTGTCGCCGAGCGGCGACAATCGCAAGGAAAGGTTCACCATGTTGGCCCCGTCGGGCGCGATTACCGGCTCGGTAGACCAAGGCAATTTACGGCTCTTGCTCGAGTATGGCGTGGCTTATTCGACGCGGCCGGATTCCGACAAGACGTCAGTCTTGAAATTCACCCGCGCCGACATCGACCTTTTGCGCGTCTTTCGCGAGCAACTCGGCGGCGATACCGCCGAGGACGACTTTCGGAGCTACCGGCCTGGAGAATTGTCGCGCTTCGTCGACCAGCTGCGGGATGACCCGAAGCGCGACGAGGATCTTTACCGGCGGGCGCGCTACCTCTTTCACCAGCGTATCGGCGCGCCCTTCGCCGTCGTTACCTTCGCCTTCTTCGGGATGGTGCTCGGCATCAGCGACCCGAGGAGAGGCAAGAGTTCGGCCTACGTCGGAGCAATTGCCACGATCATCTTCGGCTACGTCTTGATGATGGGCTTCAAATGGCTCGCCGAAGCGGGGCATCTGTCGGCGCCCTTGGCCGCTTGGTTGCCCAACGTCTTATTGATGATCCTCGGCGGCTTTTTGGTCTACCAAAAGAACCGCTTGCCGCCCTCCGAGAGCACGCTCGACCGGGGTAATCTGCCCTTTATCGGCCGGCGTCGGCACGGCTGAAAAAACCCGCTGGACGGGCTGCGGAATTCCCTATAAAAATCTTTCAAAATCAGTCAGAGCACCGGCTTCGGCCAGCCAGCCCCCTAGGAGCAGCGATGAAAGTTTCGACGACGCGGCAATATTTGGCGACCGCTTTTCTCGGCCTCGTTTTCTTGGCGGGGCCCGTCTCGGCGAAAGAGCGCGTCATGCTGCGCCAAAGGTCGGGCGCCCCGCTCCAACGCCAAACGCGCACGGTCGACTTCGGCTTGACCCAAGCGCAAATGCTGGCGATTTTCGACGCCACTGGTGGCAACGTCGACTTCCGCAACATCGTCTCGATCGACGTCTCGTCGCACGCCGCGGCGCTGAATCTGAAGGGTCTGCCGGGCTTCGACTCGATCATTCAACCGAACGTGCCGCCGCCCTTCAACGCCTCGTTCACGCCCGATCCGGCGCTCGCCGGCGAGTGGTGGATCGACGCGCTGAACGTGCCAGAAGCTTGGGAAACCGTGTCGGGCCGCGGCGTCACCATCGCCGACTGCGATTCCGGATTCTACGTCGAAGAAAGTGACCTCAGGCCGAACTTCCTGATGGACTATGCCTATGACCTGTCGGACAAGGATGCGCCGACGGTCGTCAACGACGGCAACTTCGTCTTCCACGGTACCGCCGTCACCTCGATCATGGCCGGCGCCGCCGACGGCCAAGGCACCAACGGCATCGCCTACGATGCCAAGATCGTGCCGCTGCAGAATTTCAATTACGACTCGGCGAAGGACGACTTGGACAAGGAAGAAGCGACGTCGCGCTGCATCTTGCGCGCCTTGACCGTGCCCGGCGTGCGCATCATCGTCCTCGAGAACCAGACGGCGGAAGGCTCGTCCGAGACCTTCGCCGGCACGAGAGAAGCCGTGAAGCTGGCCTTGTCGTCGGGCGTCACGATCGTTTCCGCAGCGGGCAACGCCAGCAAGGAGTTGGTCGCCGAACGCGACGACGACACCGGCTCGATCATCGTCGGCGCCTTGAACCAACAAGGAGGTAAAGCCTACTTCAGCAACTTCGGCGCGCGCGTCTCGGTCGCGGCCTTCGGCGAGAACTTAAAGACGCTATTCGGTCCGAATGGCTTGCTCGACAAGTTCGGCGGGACTTCCGGCGCGACGCCGCAAGTCGCGGCGACGGTCGCGCTGATGCTGGAAGCCAACCCGGAGTTGACACCGGCGCAGGTCAAGACGGCGTTGGTGAACACGCGCCGCCAGACCGACGGCACAAACCAAATTGGCGGCCAGCTAGATGCGGGTGCCGCGGTCAACCAGTCTCGCGCCATGGCAGAGGACGCGGAGCAAATGCGCCGCCAAGCCGCGCTTAAAGCGAAGGTTCTCCAGATTCTCGAGAATCCGTAAAAAGAAAGCCGCCGGCCGTTCCTCTTTCAGAGATTCTTTTCTTCTGCCATGGGATCCTTTCTAAGGAGGCAAATAGCTGCGCCAGGGCGGCTTCTTCGAGGCCCTCTGTTGGCTTTGGATCAGTTCGTTGACTCTCTAGACT
>JAYWBY010000726.1:0-2903 GCA_043781115.1 Pseudomonadota bacterium | reverse complement strand
TTTGTAGTAGCCAGCGAACTCTGTAGACCCCGAGACGACTTGCCCGACGAGGTAGCGATCGGCATCGTAAACGCCGTCCGCCGGCGTCTCTTCGCTGTTGTCGGCGACGGTGCGGATTTTCAAATCGCCGTTCTCGTCTTGTTCTACGTGTGCGGCTTCCGTCAAGAGCGGGCCGTCGACGACGGGCACGTCCGCTTCCGGAAATACGCCTTGCGACGCGAAGTCGATGGCGATGCCCGCCGAGCGGTCCATTTTGATTTGCGTGACCAGGGCGAAATTGTCGTCGGCCGGGTCGGTGTTCGCCGCGAAGTCGCGCGTCAGCTCGAGGCGCTCGGCGTTCTCGCTCCATTTCAAGTGCGAGAAGACTTTACCGGCGTGGCACAAGACCGCCTCATACGCATATTCGCCCCCGGCCGGCAAGGTCGCTAGGCGGCCGCTGGTCAGGTGGTCGGCGCCGCGTTTCTTGAAGACCAAAACGCCGGCCACGGCGCGGTCGCCGGCTTTCTCTATGATGTTGTTGACCCGCGTGCTAACCGCGTCGACCTGGTGAGTCATGCGGGCGAAGCGCTTGGCCCACGACTTCAGCACCGAACGGTCGCCGTCGTCGCCGTCGTCGGTCGTCGAGTCGGCGGTCAATTGCAGCGAAGCGTCGTCGCCGACCAGGCCGTCCGGGAGCTCGAGATTGATTTGGGGCAATTTGAAGACGATCGAGCTCGCCGGCGGATCGTCCTTCGGCTTCTTCGGGTTGCCGACGACGGTGCCGCAACCGCTGGCCACCAGCGCGAGGATCAAGATTTTCAGGTTGTTGGATCCCATGACGTCTTGCCTCAGGACTTGGTGAAAGGAAACATCTGGACGTTGACCTGAATGACTTGTTCGCCCGCTTCCTCGCCATCTTCCATCGCCGCGACTTCCCGCACCCATTGCTCGATCTTACCCTTCAGCAACGGCAGCGCCGAATGCGGCAAGGTGACGGTCACGGCGCGCACGTCGCGCTGCTCTTCCGTCAAGGTCGTGATCGCCTCGCGGCCGATCTCGATCATCTTCTGGTGGTAACGGACGATCGCCATGCTGTCGACTTCGGCTTCAGTCGCGATCAGCTCGCTGGTGCGGAAGTAGCGGCCCTGGGCGGGGTCGAAGCGGATGGCTCCGAGCTTCGCCAGAAGCTCCAAACTGCGCTTGATCTGCTCGAGCCTGAGGGGAAAGGTCAAATGACTTTGCAGCCAAGCTGGGTCGCCGTTGAACCCGGCGAGTCCCGTCATCTCGCGAATGACCGGGTGATACCATTCACTGAAATATTCCGCTTCCACCGGACCGAGTTCGGCGGGCTGCGATTTGCTCTTATAGCTCATCAAGAGGCGGAACAAGTTGTCGCGCTCGGCGGGCAACCGGGCGTTGCTGTATTTGACCAGCGTCGTCCAATAGCGACGGTCCGGGCCGTGCAGGTCGAGTGCCTTGGCGATCTTCTCCGCGGCCTTCGACGTCAGGGGTCGTTGGCCAATGATGACGAGACGGACGACGTTGGTGCGGGAGAAACCGAGGTCGTCGGCATAGGCTAAATAGGAATAGGCGGTATTCTTCGCTTTGGTCGCGGAGTAAAGCGCCTTTAGGAAATCCCGCGGACTCAGGTACCGGGTGACCGGCAGCCGAGCGGCTAGGCTTCGTAGATCTTTCCTATGGTCCGTCATGAAACTCGCACCTCACTAAGTCTATCGGCAACTCACCATGTTTCTTTAGGAGAATCAGCTAAGTTGCCGTTTCCGTTTCAGAAGTAACGAGGGAAATTTGCACCGACACAAATAAATTCAGCAGTATCAACTGGTTACGTCAAAAAACCAAGTGCAAACAAACATCATCTTAAAATTAATTCTGATTTTAACTATATAATTTTAAATGAAAAATACGAATTACCTCAAGTGCAAATAACATCCGTCCGATAAGTCGTTTGTAGGGCGAAAGAGAACCGCGCTTAAGCAACAGGCCGCTAACAACCGATAGATCCAGCGGCAACAATGAGGAGATTCCCGATGAAATCCCAACTTCTGTTCACGACCCTGTCCCTCGCCATCCTTAGCGGCTGCGGCGCGGACAAAAAACAGACGAAAGAAACCGAAGGCGGCGGCACGCCCGTCGGGACCCCGGCGGGCGACGAAGACACCGCCCTCTTATTGAATGATGAAGGTGCCGCCGGCCAAGCCGTCACGGCGCAAATCGACGACGCCATCTCGGCCGCCGTCGAAGAAAACGAAAACGAAGCCGGCGCCGCGCTCGACTTAGCCGACACGACGAAGGAAGGCAAGGTCACGCGCTTCCGCGATTGCAAGGAAGACGGCGCCACCGCCGTCGTCAGCATCAAGCGCAACGCCAGCCGCGAGGTGTCGTTCGAAGGCCCGAAACGGAAGATCGACTCCAGCTTCGTCGCCTACTACGACCGCACCCGGACTTGGAGCAAGGACGGCGGATCCATCAAATGCGGTGAAAACAAGAAATTCGCGGCCCTTCAGATCAAGGCGATGGCCGGCGTCAAACTCGACGTGCTGGTGAAGAACCAACGCTCGCGGACCGTCACCCTGGAAAACAAGGTGAAGAACGTCACCGCCATCAGCACGTTCGACTTTAGCCTCGACGGCTCGCGCCACGCCGAGTGGAAATCGGTCGACGAAGTCAGCGGCGTCTACCAAATCCAAAAAGAAGTCACCGGCACGATGACCCGCAAGCTCGACGTCCAAAACAAAAAAGGCGAGAAAAAATCGGTCGAGTCGACCGTCACCACCGCCGAAGGCAAGCCGCTCGAGATCCTCGTCGAACGCGACAAGGCGACCTTGGCTTGGGCCAGCCGCACCATCCAATCCGGCACGCGCATCGCCACGGGCAAGGACGGCGGCCGCATCGAAACGACATTC
>JAYWBY010000725.1:0-8116 GCA_043781115.1 Pseudomonadota bacterium | reverse complement strand
CCCGTTTCGGCGCTTGAAACGAGGCGGATGAGTTCACGGTTGGATTTCCTGGCCACGGCCTTCTCCTTAGATGAAGGCCCGGACCATAACAGGCGAAGTCCCCCAAGTCCAAGCAAAATCCGGCGCTTCCCTCCCTTCGACCGGCTCTAGAGGCTCCGGAGCCTGTCCATAACTATTTGTAATCTATCTAGAAAATTCACGTCTCAACCTCTTCGCCAGTTTTGCCGATAACGGAGGTGATGAGTATACAAACGACAACCCTCGCTCTTCTATCGTGCCTCGGCTTTGCCTTGCCCCTTGCCTGCAACGGCGGCGGCACGAGCCGCGAGGCCATCGGCGGTACCCAGGCCCATTCCTCGGGAGAGGACGCCAACGCGACCACGACTGAAAGCGGGACGGCGAGCGGAACCGGCGCAGGTACGTCGACCAACACCAATGTCGGCGAAAACGGCGAGCAAGGCAACGCCACCCTGGCCAACGCCAAGACCCTCGAGCAATGCACGGCCGAAAGCAAGGCTTGGCGTGCCGTCGTCGGCGGCGGTGCTCAGCCCGCCGATTGCACCGAGTCGCTAGTGACGTGGTGCTGCACCCGCCAAGAAGTCGGCAAACGTTTCCCGACGATGGCCGCCGACATCGAGGCGAAGTTCGCGCAGTTCATCGACACGGAAGGCCACGTCCTCTATCACTGCTCCCAGGACACGGCCACGAAGAAGACGACCTTTCACCTCGCCAAAATCAGCAACGGCAGCGTCAGCTACAAGACGGTGTTCGTCAGCGACGTCTTTCCCGTCGACACGGGCTCGACCGGCGCTTGCACCGCCGTCAAAACCGACGATTTGATAGCTGCCGGCACGGCTCATCCCATTACCACCGACACGGCGACGAACACTGGCACGACTCTGTCTTTCGCCACCGACATCATGCCGATCCTGGCGGCGACCTGCGGCGGCAGCGCCTGCCACGTAGGCGGCGGGTCGCTGGCTGCGGCGAGCCAATGGCTCGATGATGAGACGAAATTCAGGGCTTCCGATACTAAGGCTCGCTTGGGCGACGCCACGAGGCCGATGCCGCCGTCGACGTCGACGCAGCTCAGCGCCGGCGACAAAGACAAGCTCCTGAAATTCTTGACCCCCTAAGTCCAGCCGCGCTAGTCTCTAGTCATGTCCGACCTTTACCTAAAGCAGCTGGCAGTAGGGCCGATGGCGAACTTCGCTTACCTCGTCGGGAGCAAGAGCGCCAAGCAGTGCTTCGCGATTGATCCGGCGTGGGACATCGAGGCCATCACCGACGCGGCCGCCGCGGACGATATGAAGATCACCGGTGCGTTGGTGTCGCACTTTCACCCTGACCATTGCGGCGGCCACCTTTGGGGTCATGACATCGCCGGAGTCGCGGAGTTGATCGCGGCGCAGCCGATGCCGATTTACGCCCATACGGACGAAGTGGCGGGAATCCTCCACGTCACGGGGCTGTCGAAGTCCGACGTCAAACCGTGCCGCGCCGGCGACAAATTGACGATCGGCGGCGTCGAGGTGACGTTGTTGCACACGCCCGGCCACACTCCAGGGAGCCAATGCTTTCTATGCGAGGGCGCTTTGGTTTCGGGAGACACGCTTTTCCTCTCGGGGTGCGGACGAACCGATCTGCCGGGCGGCAACGCCGATCAGCTTTACGACAGTTTGACGAACACGCTCGGGAAGCTCCCGGCCTCGACCGTGCTCTATCCGGGGCATCACTACGATCCCGCGGAGTCGGCCCCGCTCGCCACCGTCCGCCAGTCCAATCCCTATTTGCAAGCGGGGTCTCTCTCCGAGTGGAAGCGCTTATTCGGCACCTGACCGCAGCGCTGCTGCTCGCGTTCGGCGCGGGAACCGCCCAGGCTGCGAGTCTCGCCGACTTGCGCTCGTCCGTTTTCAAAATCCAAGTGACCTCGACCGAACCGAACTTCACCGACCCGTGGAAGAAGGTGCCGCCGAGCTCGAGCTCGGGCACTGGCTTTTACATCGGCGACGGCCACATCTTGACCAACGCCCACGTCATCGCCAACGCCTCGTTCATCACCGTGTTACGCGACGGTGACTCGCGGCCCCTGCCGGCCTTTGTGAAATTCGTGGCCCACGACGCCGACCTGGCGATGCTTGAACTGCCGGACGCCAAAGTGCTCTCTGATCTGACGCCGATGCGCTTTGGATCACTGCCGAAGCTGCGCTCGCCCGTTGCGACCATCGGTTTCCCGATGGGCGGCGAGCAGCTTTCCATTACCGAGGGCGTCGTTTCGCGCGTCAGCTACCGCCGGTATGTCCACGACGGTTTCGCCCGGCATTTGCTGGTCCAGGTCGATTCGGCCATCAACCCCGGCAACAGCGGCGGCCCGGTGGTCCAAGGTCGCATGGTCGTCGGCGTCGCCTTCCAGTCGCTGACGCAAGCCGACAACACGGGCTACATCATCCCGACGCCCGTCATCAAACGGTTCCTAAAAGACGTCGAGGACGGGCACTACGACGGCCACCCGGACGACGGCTTGACGACGATCGAGTGGACGATGCTCAATCCGTCGACCGCGGCGTTCCACGGCCTGACGCCGGACGCGGGCGGCATCAAGATCGCCCACGTCGCGCCTTGGGCGGCAACCTCGCCCGAGCTCAAGGAAGGCGACATCATCCTCGAGATCGACGGGCAAACGGTCGGGGTCGACGGCAAAGTCAATTTCCAGGGTGAACGCGTCGACTTTCGCACGGTCTTCGACCTGAAGCAGATCGGCGACGTCGTCCTGTTCAAAATCGCCCGCGCCGGTGTCTCGCAAAAAATCGAAGTCAAAGTGGATAAAGTCCGGCCGCACTCCGAGCCGGAATACATTTACGCCAAGCACTCCAAATACCTGGTGCACGGCGGGTTGGTCTTCACCGCCCTGTCGCGGAGCTATCTCAGGTCCTGGGGCGAGCGGTGGTACAAGGACGCGCCGCTGCTCTTGCGCTTCCTCGACTCTTATTCGCGCTTCGAGGAAGAAACGCGCGATTCGGCCGACATCATCGTCCTGGCCAAGCGCCTACCCGACGCGGTCAACGCCTATGCTACGACGAATCTCTACGGCGTGGTCACCGCGGTGGACGGCAAGATCGTGCATTCCTTGGCCGAGCTGGCGAGCGCGCTGGAAGACGGCAAGGACCCGTTCGAGGTCATAGACTTCATGGGCGCGCCTGAGCCAATCGTCCTTGCCCGCGACAAAGTGAAAGCGCGAAACGTCGCCATCAACACGAAATACGGGGTGATTCCGGATCGCTGGCTGGCCGGGCCGGAAGACGACGGCGCCATCGGCAAGGAGGCGACGCCATGAACCGACTCCTCGCGCTGGTGTTTGGTCTCACCCTTTGGACCGCCGCGACCTCAGCCTATTCTGAAGCAATCGAGGACCAAGTCGTCCGCGTCCACGTCTCGAAGAAGGAAGTCGACCGCAGCTCGCCTTGGCAGTTCGAGGACGTGACGCAGCAGTCCTACCTCGGCGTCGTCATGGACGGCGGCCGGATCCTGACGACCGCCTTCGCCGTGGCCGACGCGGCTTTTTTGGAAGTGCAGCGTTTCGGTTCGAGCAAACGGGTTGAGGCCGAGGTCGAGTTCGTCGACTATGAAGTAAACCTGGCTTTGGTCCGGCCGAGCGAATCCTTGCCGGGTGTGCACGCCGCGGCGCTCGGGGACGACCTGGCCGTCGACGACGGCGTCGAGATTTACCGGGCGCGCGACGCCTACCAGTTGAGCCGCATGCCCGCCAGTCTCCAAGAAGTCGGCGTCTTCGCCGCCGTCACGAGTTCCTACAGTTTGGCCTCGTACCTCTTGAAAGTGCAGCAAAACGGCCTCGGCTGGGCCGAGCCGGTCTTCCGTCAAGGCAAGCTCGTCGCGCTGACTACGGGGCAGGACCAAAACTTCGTGCATGCCCTGCCGATGTCGATCATCCGCCATTTCATCAAAGACTCGCCGGGGCCGAAGTATCGGGGATTCCCTTCGATCGGCGTGGCTTTGTCGTCGTTGGTCTCGCCGGAAATGCGGCAGCTCGTCGGAGCCCAGGGCTTCGCCAACGGCGTGCGCATCGGGCAGGTCCAGGCGGGGTCCAGCTTCTCCGACTTGCTCAAGGTCAACGACGTGATCTTGGAAGTCGATGGCGTGCCGATCAGCGAACACGGCTTTTTTACGCATCCTCGGTGGGGCAAGGTTCACCTCAAATATCTACTCAATCAGCACTACGCCGGCGATCAGCTCAAAGTGAAGATTTTGCGCGCCGGCAAGGTTTTGGACATCCAGGGCAAGCTCGATCGCTTCGATTCCAACCGAACGCCGGTCGTCGCTTATCGGCACGATCAACCGGAGCCCCACTTGATATATGGTGGGTTGATCTTTCAGGAGCTGTCGCAGGATTACCTGAAGCAATGGGGCCGAGAGTGGCGCGAATTGGCGCCCTTTGAGCTTCTCTACACCCTCGATTTCCAGAACGAACCGACGCCTAGTGCCGCCGAACGCATCATTTTCGTGACGCGGGTCCTGGCGGACGACTTCAACCGTGGCTACAGCGACCTGCGTCATCAGATCGTCGACCTGGTCAACGGCGTCAAGGTCACGTCGATAGCGAGCCTTCGCGAAGCCTTGGCGCATCCGGTGACCAGCGGAGGCAAACGCTACGCACAAGTGCACTTCAAGCGCGACGGGGGTGAAGTCATCTTGGCTTATGACGGCCTGGCCACCGCCCATCAGCGCATGGCTCGGACCTACGAAATCAAGATGCCGGAGTCTTTTTTCACCCCGCCGCCTTGAAGCCGACTAGCGCTTGTTTCATACCGCGGCGTGCGGGGCGGTGCAAATTCCCCGCGCCTTCGCGATCATGAATGACCTTCAGGAGGCCGGGGCGCTTTCGCGCTCCGGCCGACTAGGCCGCCACCGACGTCACGCCGCGCTTTTGTTGGCGGATTTCGCGCCAGCGACTCATAACGGCGATGATCTTCGGATGTGACGCGCCGAGCTCGGTCGTGAGGCCTTCGAAGTAGCGATTCATGCTGTCGAGGACGGCGAGCGACAGCTCGAGCGGCTGGTTGAGGTGGGTCGTCAAGAACAGGTGCGCGTCGAGGAGGAGGCAGCAAATGTCGGGATCGACTTGCTGGTCGGCGAACCAGGCACCGAGGGCCGACGACACGGCGATGATGTCTTTGACTTCCTCGGCTTTGGCCGCTCGCCCGAGGCCCGCGAGGGCGTCGACGGCTTTCACCTGCACGAGGCGGTGGCCCGAAACGCGGGAAAGCGTCGGGACCGTGCGCAGAAAAGCCAGCAGCTCTCGGCGCTGGTCTTGAGTGTAACGCTGGTAGTCGGAAGTCGCCATCAACAGCCAGGCTTCTTGGAAGCGGGGGTGGCGGCTGTCGCCCGCGGCCTCCTTTAGCTTCGGCACGTCGCGCAGCGCGATCTTACTCACCTGGGCATTGTGCAAGATCTGGCTCGGGTAGCCGATGCTGCGTACGGAGTCCAAGAGTTTGTCGTGGAGCGCCCGGTGGTGGGGATCACTGCTCTCACCCAAGGTTTTTCCCGGCGTGACGAGGTTGCTGAGGTTGCCGTAGGCGGACAGGATCAGCTGCAGCGCATTGTCCTTTTCGCGAAAACCGCGCCAAGGAACGCTGGTGATCGAGGCGAGAATTTCCATCATTTCTTCTTCGGACTTTGCTTTGTTGATTTGGAGGCCCAGCAGATTCTGCAGCCTCGAGCTCTCTTGGCTCGGCTCGAAGTCGAGGAGCGAGCGGCGCATCGAGTCGAGGTCGAAGTAGCGTTGCAGGCGGGGAATCAGCTGCTCGAATTTTAGGATGAACATCAGCAGCTCGTCTTCGCCGCCGTCAGCGGGGATGGGACACGCTTCGATGATGTTTTTCATCGCCGGCGCTTCTTGGAGCAACCGGTCCCGGGCTTCCGGACCGACCCAAACGAAGTTGCCGACGCCGCCGGTTTTCTCGAGGTGGTCCATCATCGAGTGGCGGATTTTCGAAGACAAGGTTGTGATCTTGACGTCGTAGCGGGTTGTCCGCGGGGTGTGAATGGCGTGCTGGTCGATCCAGCCGAAGTCGAAGTGGAAGAACCACAAGTTGCGACGAATCAGCGTGCTCATGTCTTTCGGCTTTAGAACTTTGGCGAGCCCCGGATCGACGATCGGCAGGAGCGACGTCAGTCCCTTAATGCGGCGCTCGACCAATGGTCCGGCGTCGAGGTACAGGCAAGCGAACATTTTCAGGGTGTCGACGCACGGCCTGACGGCAGTCTCGGGGTCGATGGCGCCGAAGATCCGGTGGCCGACGACGTAGCTGTGTAGATACATCGAGCCGAGGACTTCGGTGACGCAGCGTTGGATTTCCTCGCCGCGAATCTGCATGATCGACGCCGGCAGCTGCGAATGGAGGTAGCTCCCCGGGTCATGATCAATGATGAAGTTAGTGGTTTTGAGGCCGACGGTGGCCGCCCAGGCGTCTTGGTCGTTCAAGTGGCGTTTTAGAAAGCGTTTGGCCGGGGTCGTCGCCAACTTGGCGGTGACGTTGCCGTGGCGCTGCTCGCCGGTGAAGACCTGCAACTCGGTAAGGGAGAGGTAGATCGCGCCGAGCCAGCCGAGCGACAGGATCGTCAACGAGGAAAAGCCGCGCGACGGGTCGTTGGTCAAGTCCATCGCGTGCAAGACGACGTTGGCAACGAGGCTTGCGACCAAGCCGCCGCTGGTCAAGACGAAAACGCGGAAAGCGAAAACGCTTTCCGGACCGAACGGAAGCCGCAGACGAATCGATTGGTAGCGACTTTTCTGGTCGAGCCGTAGGCTTTTGACCGTCGCCGTAGCGATCAGGATGGTGAGCGGCACGACGACCAAGGCCGCGTCGCGAACTAAGGCGAGCGAGATGGTGACGCCTTCGAGCGACATGAAGCTTTGGGCAATGAAACCGACGCAACCGAAAGACAACACCGCGCCCATGGCGACGAGCGGTGGGTAGGAGGCCCATTTCCCCGTCAGTTTTAGGCTTTGTGTCAGCAGGTATGCCATACAGTAAGTGAACGCCGCTTGTCCGACGAGGCTGGCGCCGAAGTAAAACGTCAAGGGCAGCTTGGCGACGCCGTGACTCGCTTCTAGCCCCGCTGTCATGGCCAAGGCGCAGCTTGCGATGGTGCCGGCGATGCGCTTCGGCTCCGGCCGCATTGTAGCGGTGAATGCGCTGATGATGGCGCCCGTGGAAAGTGCCACCATCGCGAGCACCATGACGAGCGATTGCCAGGGGACTTGGCCCGAGATCAGGCTCTTCAAGAAGCCGTTGCCGGCCGCGAGCTCGACCGCCATGACCACGCTCAAGCCGAAGGCCAAGAGAATCAGCCGGGCCGTTGAGTGGATGACGTTTTGCTTGATACCGGCCAATTTAGCTCCTCGAAACGCTTAGCTCGCGGGACGATGCGCTTGTTTGGCCGACGCCAAAGGCAACTCGATCGTGAAGCGCGTGCCGACGTTGACCGTGCTTTCGACCTTCATCGTGCCGCCTAAGTCCTGGACGATGCCGTAGCACAGGGCCAAGCCAAGGCCGGTGCCTTCGCCAGGGTCTTTGGTCGTGAAGAAAGGGTCGAAGATGCGCTTCAAATCTTCGGGCGCGATGCCGACTCCGGTGTCTTCGACCTCGTAGACGCCGAAGGCCTCGCCCCGGGCCACGCGCGAACGGGCTCTGACCACCAAGGTGCCGCCGTCGGGCATTGCCTGGATGGCGTTCTGGAAGAGGTTCAGAAAAAGCTGAATGATGCGGTTCCTGTCGGTCACCACCTGGTGGCCTTCGCCCTCGAACTCTTCCTTGATGTCGACTTGGCCGCGTTGCTGGATCGAAACCTTGCCGAAACGCATCGCGGTGCGGATAGCTTCCAGCGCGTTGATTTGCTCGACCTTGGTCTTGCCGCCGCGCGGATTTTGGCGGGCGAAATCGAGGAGGCTTTCGACGATCGCCTTGCAACGCTGGGTCGCGGCTTCGATCTCGACTACGTCCGGATAGTGAGGGCTTTCCTTGTCGAGTTCGCGCAAAAGCATCTGCGAGAAAATCAGAATGCCGCCCAGCGGGTTGTTGATCTCGTGGGCGACGCC
>JAYWBY010000724.1:0-8122 GCA_043781115.1 Pseudomonadota bacterium | reverse complement strand
TAGGCCCGAGGCGACCCGGGCCCAGCGCTTCCCGCGCGCAGAGGAACGCCAGACGGCGCTTCCCCAGTTCACGGGCGACATAGGTGAACGTGGCTTCGAAGTTCGAGTCCCCCATCGCGTGCGCGTCGCCCCGCGGCGCCAAGTGCATCCCGACCTTGCCGGCGCCCCAAACCGCACAAACGGCGTCGGCGACCTCCAGCAGCAACCGAGCGCGATTCTCGATTTTGCCTCCGTAGCCGTCGATGCGCCTGTTCGAACCGTCTTGGAGGAACTGATCGAGCAAGTAACCATTGGCCCCGTGAATCTCGACGCCGTCGAATCCGGCGGTCTGCGCGTTCTCGGCGCCCCGTCGGTAGGCTTCGATGATGCCCGGCAGTTCGGCGAGGTCGAGGGCGCGCGGCGTCTCGTAGGCCTTCTTTGGGCGGAGCAAGCTGACCGTGCCGGTCGCTGCAATGGCGCTCGGCGCTACCGGCAGCGCGCCGTCCAAGTAAACGGGGTCGGAAATGCGGCCGACGTGCCAAAGCTGAAGGAGGATACGACCGCCCGCGGTGTGCACGGCCTTAGTAATCGCTTTCCAGCCCGCAGTTTGTTCGGGCGACCAGATCCCGGGCGTGCTGGGATAACCGACGCCCATGGCCGTCACCGAAGTCGCTTCGGTAACGATCATGCCCGCGGAGGCGCGTTGGACGTAATAGTCCTTCATCATCGCATTGGGGACGCGGCCCGGGTCGGCCCGGCACCGGGTCAAAGGCGCCATCACGATGCGGTTGGGAAGCTTGAGATCACCAAGCTGGACGGGATCGAATAAACCGGGCATTTACGGGGGCCTCACCGCCGGGGATCCGGCGGCCTCACCCTATCACCTTCGCCAGCGCCCGTCATTGTCGTCCGTCGATCGCCGAAAGACCCTGCTATCAGAGCCTTATCGGAGTTTGTCCGGTGTCTGCTTTTCGACGGCGGGCATCGTGTCGTCGTCGGAATTCCCAGGAATTCGCTTGGCCGGATTTTTTTCCTCGTCGCGGCTACGCGTCGGCTTGCGGACTCTCTTCACTTTGTCTTTCCGGCTGACCATTGCGCTTCTCCTTTTTGACACCGACCCGTTTGCTACCCACACGCAGGCTGCAGCAAGCATGCCAGACAAACAGCCGGTCTTGGCACGCTTAATGCTTTGTTCAAATCGTTCCAGCGATGACCGATGGGTCGTCAGGAATAGCGGCCGACGCGAAGACGAGAAATTTACGGCTTTGCGTCGGCCTCTTTATCCACTTCCTAACCAAAAGGTGAAATCATGGCATGGTCTAACAAAATCTCGAGGACCTGGCTTTTGCCGGCGGCCTTGGCGTCCGGCGCCCTCGTCTGCACGGCATGCAAACGCAATCCCCCGCCGCAGTCCGCGCCGACCGCGGCGCTCCCGGAGCGCGACGTTCCACTCGCCGATCCGGTACCCGAAACGGCATTGACTCCCGCGACGACCGGATTCCCGGCCACTGCAGCCGGCGTGACGTTCGCGAAGGCCGATTTGGCCGCCACCGACGGCTCGATGAGCGGCACGGTCTCGTTCTCTGTGGCGCCCGTTGATGCGTCGAACCTCAACCACGCGGGATTGGTGGTCGTGGCGGATCTGAAGAACGCCAAAGCCGGTGAGCACGGCTTTCATATTCATGAGAATGGCGCTTGCACGGGGGCCGATTTCGCCGGAGCCGGCAGTCATTTAAACCCAGACTCCAAACCGCATGCCGGTCCTGGTGTCGCGGACCGCCATGCGGGTGACCTAGGAAACATTCACGTGGATGATAAGGGCGTCGGCGCCCTAACGGAGACAATCTTCTTCGACGGCCAAACCCAACAATCGCTGCAAGCAATGGTTACCGGCAAATCGGTGATCGTTCACGAAGGCACTGACGATTTGGCGACCCAACCGTCGGGGAATTCCGGCAAGCCCATCGCCTGTGGGGTAATCGTGGCCCAGTCCGAAACGGCACATTAAAGGGAGACCCAACGATGCTGCACGCCCGAGACCTCATGACCACGCGACTGACCTTGGTGAACCGGCGCGCCACGTTGAAAGACGCGGCCGTCCGGATGCGCGACGAGAACATCGGCATATTACCTGTCGTCGACAAAAGCCATGTCGTTGGGATGCTCAGCGATCGAGATTTGGTTGTGCGCGGCTTAGCCTCCGGCGTCGACGCCGAGACGACTTTGGTCGAGGACATAATGACCCCCAAAGTCGTCTCGTGCTCCGAGGACCGTCCGGCTCGGGACCTCGCGGAGCTGATGCATCGACACGGGGTGCACCGGCTGATCGTGGTCAACGGCCGCGGCAAGCCCGTGGGCATCGTTTCCGCGGCGGATTTGGCCAAAGAACAGTTATTTGAGCCGGAACTGATAAATTCTTGATCTTCCGGGCGCGGTCGGCGATGTTAGGCCCAAGAATGCCTAACTTAGCCAACACACAGCTCCGGAGTGACCATGCTTTTTCGTTCCCGTTTGACGCTGTTGCTCGCCCTTGCGGCGGGCAGTTTCAGCGCTCCTCTATTGGCCGACCCCATTGCTAAATCCATCGCTTCTCTCGACAAGAGCGAGCCGTTCGAGGGCATGACTTTTCACGACGGCCTCCTGTGGGTCGGTCGCTCGCGCCTCGACTTCAACTCCAACTATCGCCTCGACATGTACGACCGCAACGACCAACTCGCGGGCTCGGTAACTTTTCCGCATGCGGCAAACTTCGTCCATCCTTACGGCACACACTCCGTGATCGTCATCGGCACGGGTTATAGCCCCAATCTGACGAACTACACGATCGTCGAACACACCGGCGCGACGTTCGCCGTTCACACCCACCAAATCCCGATGGACGCTTGGGCGAACCGCTGGGTCGGCACGCTCGGCGGCCGCGAATATTTCACCGATCCGGGTGGAAACGTCAACGACCCGGCTAGCGACCAAGACCCGAACTTGCCGGCGCAGACCATTTTCACGATGGGCAGCAGCGGCCGCCCTCAATATTTGACGACGCGCCTGAGAATGCCGATAGGCGGCACCAAGGTCGGCTCGGTTCTTTACCTCTTGCACGGCGAGAGCATGGCCGACCCGCGCACCAACCTGGTCCGCCTCGACCCGCAAACGGGCGCGATGACCTCGGCGTTCGACACCTTTCGCAACGATCTGACGGCGCTCGTCCAATTGCCGGGCACGACCGTACTCGCGCTGGCGGAAGCCGGAGCCAATCAAGTGCTCTTTTATGACACCGCGACGCAAGCGCTGCGCGGCACCGCGACAGTCGAAGGCCGTCTGCGTTCGCTCACCGCCTTCGGCCACTGCGTGCTCGCCGGCAGCGATGAAACGCGCTCGGTAACGGCGCTCGACTTCGCCGACGTCACCTCGCCGAGAGTCGTGGCGACGCTCACCGTCGACCTAACGACGGACGAGTTCCACAGCCTCAACAAAGTCGAGGTCGATGCGACGAACGGCCGCGTCTACGCTCGCTCGAACTTTCCGTGCAATCCGATGATGCAGATCTGCAACGCGGAATGGAACCGCGTCATCAGTTTCACCGGCGTCGACGCGGACAAGATCGCCGTCGCCTGTCGCTAGAGCGAGTCTGAATCTAATCCGAGAGGGCCCTGGTCGAAGTTTCGGCCATGGCCCTTCCTGCTATATAGCCCGTGGTCCAGGCGCTTTGGAAGTTGAAGCCGCCTGTGACGCCGTCGATGTCGAGAATTTCGCCAGCAAAATATAGGCCCGGACAGCGCTTGCTCTGCATCGTGCGAAAGTCGACCTCTTTCAAGCTGACGCCGCCGGCCGTGACGAACTCGTCCTTGAAAACACCCTTGCCGTTCACCCGGTACTCGCCGTCCGCGAGTTCGCGCGCGAGCTTGGTCAAAGTGTCGTTGCTGAGGTTGGCCCACGTGACCTTGGCACCTAAGCCGACGTGCTCGAAGAGCTTCTGCATGAAGCGCTTCGGCTGCGAAAATTCGCCGCCGAGCGTCTTTCGGGGATCCTTTCTCTTCGCTTCTTGAAAGCGCGCGACAAGCACCGGAAGGTCGCCCTCGCGAGCGAAGTCGACGTTAAGTCGCGCTTGGTAGCGGCTCGCCCCCAGTTCGCGAGCGGCGAAGGCCGAAAGCTTCAGCACTGCTGGACCGCTCAATCCCCAATGGGTAATAAGGAGCGGGCCCTTTTGGGTGAAAGCCGCGTCGGAACCATCCGGCCTAAGCGTCAATTGGGTTTCGGGAAAGCTGACGCCGGCCAGATCGCCCAGGCGCGAGTCCTGGACGTTGAAGGTGAAGAGCGACGGCATCGGATCGACCAACACGTGGCCGAGCTTCTTGGCTGCCGCGTGGCCCTGCGGCCCGCTGCCCGTGGCGAGCAAGACGTGGTCGAATTCCTCGGTGCCGTCCCGCAACGTCAAGACGAAGCCATGTCCTCGCCCGGCAATTGCGACGTCTTTCACGATGGCGCCGAGGCGGACGTTGACCATCGCGTCACGCGCCGCCTTCTGTAAACAGTCAATGATGGTTTGCGAGTCGTCGGTGACCGGAAACATGCGGCCGTCGGCTTCCGCCTTCAGAGCGACGCCTCGAGACTCGAACCATTGCACCGTGTCCTTTGGCTGAAAGCGCGAAAACGGTCCGCGCAATTCCCTTTGGCCGCGCGGGTAATTTCGCGCCAAAACTTCGGGATCGAAGCAGTGATGCGTGACGTTGCAGCGCCCGCCGCCCGAGATGCGCACCTTGGTTAGTGGACGCTGCGTCCCCTCGAGAATGTGGACATCGGCAGCCGCATTCGCCGAAGCGCATTGAATTGCGGCGAAGTAACCCGCGGCGCCGCCACCGATTATTGCGACTCGTAGTCGTTTCATGCGGGAGTCTTTAACAGGGTAGAGTGACAGGCGCCAAAGGGTTTAGTAGAATGAGTGTAACATTATGAAACTAATAGGAAAAATATGCCCATCGCTGGCTGGCGCCGCGCTCCTCGCGAGCTTCGGCTGCGCCCGCACGATCACCATCGGCAAAGATCCCGACAAAGCCCCGGCAACGGTCACCAAGTCGACCGAGCCGCACCGCTACAAAGTCGGACTTCCCCCTAACAACACGGAATTTGCGCCTCTGTTACTGGAGATGCTGAACGCGTTCAACGCCGGGGTCGGCTATGACGTTCTGATTTTGCCGGCACCGATCTACCACGTCAGCTCGGAGCTGAAATGGCAAGACGACGTCGACTTGGGCGACGAACACGGTTGCGTGGCCAAACCCATTGCGACGGATTCTCTCCTGTTCCCAGCGTTCAGCCTGACTTTTAGCCTCAAACTCGCGCGAGCCAACTTCGCCCAACGCGGACACTTGGCCGACCTTCCTATCTACAAGACTTTCGCTCACTGCATCGGTCATGCGATGGGACTCGCTCACGTCACGGATTCCGCTGCGGAAGTCATGAGTCTAGACCCGACGAAAGCCGCGAGTTTCGACGCTTTCTACGCGAAGGTTCGCGAAGTGAACGCTCCCACTCCATGATTCCAGGCATTTAAAAGCCTTGGCTTGCCGCTATCCGCAACAACGTGCCACACTAAACCTAAGACAAAAAATCTTCGAAAACGATTGCCATGTAAGGGGGGGAACTCATGGCCCATCGGATTTGGGGGGCTGCCGTGTATTGGTTGCTTCCCACCGCCATCAACGTAGTAGTGCTGAGCTCACCGGTCTTCGCCTCGGGCCAAGGCTGCATGCCGCCAGCGCCGACACCTAACCTGAACGTGCGCGACGGCTTCGTCGAATTCATCGCGCCAGACCAGCTTCGGCCATTCATGGACGCGTTGCCGCACCTCGCCAAGCCGGCGCTGGACCAGGTCATGCGCTCGGCCGACACGATGTGGTACGACGAAACTTCGATGGTCTTCCTTTACCAGGATTCCGTCGAGTCCGTCGTCGGCGGCCGCGCCAACTGCGTCGGCCGGATGGTCGGCGAGCGCAACCGGGACAACGTCATCGGCAAGCTCCTCGGCTATTTCGGCGAGGACTTCAAATTCAAGTACCCGTTTCGCAAAGCCGCCGGCACGGACAACGTCACCAACTCGAAAGTCTTCAACTTCTGGTCGCTGCCGAGGCGCAACGGCCACGTCCTGCCGGTCAAATGGTGGAAAGAGTCGGCCCGCGGCCGGTGGCACTGGGTCTTCCCGGTCGGCACGACGTTCGGAGAAGTGCTCTTCGAGCGCGCGCCCGACGGACGTTATTACGCGTTCGAAGTGCGCGCGCGCACCCGCTACCGCGACGGCTGGGCAGTGGATCTCCTTAGGCCGTTCCTGAAAGCCGACGACTTGGCGGCGGCGGTCATCGCCAAACGTCCTGAGTGGCAGACCGACGCCCACTTGAAGGCGGCCGTGAACCACCTCACCACGAGGACCAACCTGACGCCTTACACACTGAGGTCGGAAGCATACGCGAAGGTCTTCCCGCCGATTCCCGGCTCGCTGGATCAGATCCCCGACTTCGGCGACCCGGCGCTCGTCGCGGACCTCCTGACGACGACACCATTCAAGTCGACGGAAGGGATGATTTGGAAGGAAGGCGGCGGCCTCGAAACCTACGCTCCCGGCTCGCTCGCCGACTTTTCGGTCGTGCCGAAGGGATATGAACTCGGGATGATCCCCGTCAACGATCTCTCCTGCAACCGCTGCCACGTCGAGACGGGCCGCCCGGTCGGGGACTTCGAGTTCGACATCCAACTCTACGGTGAAGTTTGGGGCGAGGATCGGATCTTTACTTGGCACCTATTCGAGGCGAACGAATACGTGTTCGACACGTGGGACGACTCCGACTCGCCGACCCGGAGGGTCAACCCTCGGTTCACTGAGGCCAACTTGCTGCAGAACGCTCGTCCGGCTGCGGACGACCCGGACTACAAGCAGTTGCCCGTTCCGTACCAAACGCAAACGCTTCACGACTAAAAAAAATGAGGTCAGCGATGAAGTCCCTAATTTTGGGGTTCTTGCTTTTGTGCGTCTCCGTGGCCGCGTTCGCGGAAGAAGTGCCGCCAACGCCTCAATCCATCCCGGCCGTGGCCAAGCTCCGGACGTTTTGCCAAGCATGCCACGCCGTCGGTAGTCTCCGCTTCATTTGGAGTGACGACGATGCCCAGGTTTGGACGTACCTCTTCAACAACCGCGCGCCAAATTCGACAAAGCTCTGGGCCGACGACATCATTGATGTACTGAGCTGGCCGACGGCGATCCCGCCGCCTTTCGACCAGCCGATGGACCCGAGCCACAACCGCGACTGGATGCCCAAAGGCTCCAAACGCCTTGAACTCGCGAATGATCTGACGGATGGTCAGCCGACGAGACAAATGCTCCTCGACGCCTTGAGACACCCCCCACAAGGAGCCGCTGATTGAAGAGAATTCACCTGGTCGAACTCGAGGACCTGCCGTGGTTTCCGGACTCGCTCAGGCGCTGCATGACGCTCTACATCGTCGCCTTCCATCGCATGGTCGGGAGCGACCGCCTCCTGGCGCCGCTCCTGGCCAAAACGATGAAGTCCCTCCGCATCAACCGGATCGTCGACCTGTGCTCCGGCGGCGGCGGTCCGATGCCTAGCATCGTCCGCCGCCTGGTCGAGGACCATGGCATGAAGCCGGACGTGACGCTCACCGATCTTTACCCTAACCGGGAAGCCGCCGAGGCGGTGAACGCGGGAGGCGACGGCTCAATAACTTACCGGATGACGCCGGTCGACGCCGGGAACGTGCCGCAAGATCTCGTTGGACTGCGGACGATGATCGCCAGTTTCCATCACATGCCCCCGCCGGTCGCGCGGAAGATCCTGGCGGATGCCTTCGCCCAGCGTCAACCGATCTGCATCTTCGAAGTCAGCGACAACGCTCCGCCGATCTGGCTTTGGTGGGCCCCCTTGCTCGTTGGGCCACTGATGGTGCTACTTCTGACTCCTTGGATCAGGCCGCTGTCGCTGAAGCAAATCATCCTGACGTATCTTATCCCGATCCTGCCCTTCCTGATCGCCTGGGACGGGGCCGTTTCCAACGCGCGGGTTTATACGGCCGCCGACCTGAAGGAACTGCTCGACGGGCTGGAGGCCCCGGACTATCGCTGGGAAACCGGGGCTTTCAC
>JAYWBY010000723.1:0-2907 GCA_043781115.1 Pseudomonadota bacterium | reverse complement strand
GAGCCTGCATAAGACCGTGGGCCGGGAGGCTCCCTACCAGGCTAATCGAATGCTCGCCGTGCTATCGAAAATGTTCAATTTAGCTCGCGGCTGGGGTTATGTCGAAAGCACCTTTTCAAATCCGGCTTCCGGCGTCACCAAGTTTAAAGAGTTGAAGCGCAAGCGATATGTCAAACACGGGGAAATGCCAGACTTGTTGAATGCCATCGACAAAGAGCCATGCACTTACATTAGGGCGGCGATACTACTTTACCTCTATACCTCCCTCAGGAAGACGAACGTGCTGACGCTTAAATGGCAGGACATCGATTTCGCCCGGAGAGAAGTGACCGTTGTGCCCAAGAGCATGATAACTGGCGAAACTGAGACGTTTCCCCTTTCTGACATCGCGATGGATGTGATTTCGGAACTACCCAGGGTCGAGGGCAATCCGTTCGTTCTGCCAGGCCGGAGCCACGGTAGCCATCTTGTAAATATCTCAAAACCGTGGGATCGGATCAGGACGGCTGCCAACCTTCAAGACGTTCGAATCCATGATCTCCGGCGAACCGTTGGGTCATGGATGGTACAGAACGGCAAGAGCTTACCCTTGATCGGTAGGACTCTGGGCCACAAAGACCAGACTACTACCCAGATCTATGCCCGATGGTCGCCAGACAACCTTGACCCTGTCAGAGCGGCGCTCAATGAATATGGCCAGCAGGTTGCCGGAATGAGGTCCAGCCCGCCCAAGCTCGCATTAGTCGCAAGGCTTGATCTGAGTGGCCACTAGCCTGTGACCGATCGCGCCAACGACTTAGACCCTGTCGGCTGACAGTCGCCTTCGTCCAGAGGACGTTGCCCATGCCATCCAAGCCACTTACCGAAGCCGCAGTTAAAATACTGCTGCAACTGGCCGAGTTGGGCGATAGGCAGGCCACTGAATACTTGGATCGGCACCCAATCGACGCCGAGTCACTCAGTGATGAAACACTCAAGCAGCTACTTCCATGGCTCTGCAGCGTTGATCTTGGGACGGCAATTCGGTGCGCGGCGTTCGGTCGTGATGACGGACCTTAATGCCCGGAAGCCGATCACCTGTTACAATCTCGTCGGCTGGCCGTCTAACGAACCTGGGGTAAGGGGAGGGGGCCATGACAGCAGCCGAAACCAGCTACGACGTGGATGGCCGCCAAAAATCGGCTCGGCCACGCTACTTCACGAAAGCTGCCGCTAACGTAGACTACGAAGTCATGGTGACGGACTGGTCAATCAACCACGCGGCAAGATCAGTTCGCTCCTTCTTGATCGAAATTAAGGGCCTCTCGCAAAGGCAATATGAGCATTGCATCGATATGCACCCAGTTTCAGGTTGGGAGCATCGGCGTCGGGAGATCGTCGATGACATCAACATGCAGCTTCTTGGTCATCACGCCGCGAGCGTAAAGCAACTTAACGAACAGCACCTCGCTGCCGCCAATCTCGGCCTTGTCAAAGCGCTAAAGTTCTTAGAAAGCGTTACAGAGCCAAAGGACCTGAAGGTGGTCGTCGAAACAATTGCCGTTTGTCAGCGCGTGTCCAGGGTCGCCCTGGGTCTGCCGATGACGGACGAGGGTATCGTACAGTTTCGAGCTGCCGGTCTGGCCTCGACGGATCACGCGAATGGCAAAGACCACCCTCAGAATAAGCGAGAATTTACCTTCGAAGAGTTGGATAAAATGATCGGTCGGAACGGCAAGCGGACCGAAGAAGGGGAATCGTGAAAAATCGGACCAACCAAGACCGGATAGGTGTCCATAGAGCAGCGACCGAAGTTGTGTCCCTCGCTGCGGCGAGAACTCGCCAGCGGATCAAAGTTCTACGCAGGCGACTACTTGTTCACTTCGGATTAGACTTGGATCACGCTGAGGCCGTGCGGAAACAACGAGAGTGTCGGACCGGACCGAATCCCACTTCGAACGTCATGGCCCCTCAGAATCAAAGTTTGCAATCCTCAGCGCCTATTCTGCTTCGACCGTTGGTTTAGATAGCTTGGTCTTCTAGAAAGACCGCGATCAGTTCGTCAATAAGCTGAGACGGAGACGTGTCCTCCTTGTCGCAGAATTCTTTCAATCGATCGTAGTTCACCTTGGACAAGTAAAGAGTCTGAGGCCCCTTCTCGGTCTTCCCCTTTAGCCTGGCCATGACTTTCCCAACCAGGCCTGGCTGCGGCTTTGATCTTTTCGTCTTAGCGCCCATGCCGAAATCTCCAACCAGTCACTTCAAGCACAAGGTCACGCCAGACTTTTCGTCAACGAAAGTGAGCAAGCCGAGTCTGGTGGCCATGGCAGCCCAGGACTGCACCTCATTGTCATCTATCGTCACTTATAAACTATATCTAAAGTTAGATGACATTTCAGACGATAAGCATGAGGTATGCAGAAGAAGTCAACAAAAGTCGCAATCTATTCGAGGGTAAGCACCTCACATCATTCACAAAATCCCGAGGTGCAACTCGCTGAACTCCGACGGTTTTGCGAGGACCGCGCCTGGACGGTCGTCGAGGAAGTGATTGACCACGGCTATTCTGGCGGCACCACCCAGAGGCCCGGCCTCCGTCGCCTAGCGGCCCTAATAGAGAACCAAAAGATCGACGCGGTGGTCGTCACGAAGTTGGACCGTCTTTTCCGCTCTCTTCGGCACATGGTGACGACCCTTGCGGCCTGGGAGGCTTCCGGCGTCAAGCTCATCTCAATCCGCGATGCAATTGACCAGTCTACCCCGCAGGGCAGGCTCCTAACAGGCATCCTGTCGGCCCTGGCAGAGTTCGAGCGTGATCTATGCCGCGAGCGAGTCATGGCGGGCCTGGCCTTCGCCAAAGCGAACGGTAAGCAGCTCGGTCGCCGAGCCGTTCATGACCCGGACGAGATCCGCGCCCTCCGCGCCGAG
>JAYWBY010000722.1:0-8129 GCA_043781115.1 Pseudomonadota bacterium | reverse complement strand
CGATCGAGTCGGCCGCGCCCAGCGCTGCCGTTCAAGAACCCGAAGAAGTGCCGGCTCCGGTCGTAGCGGCACCCGCGCCGCAAGCATTCTCGGCAGCCCCGCAAGTCGCCACCCGCGCCCCCTCGGCGACGGCAATGACGCCGAGGGCGGCACCCGTCAGCGCGCCGGCACCGGAAGAAGAAGACGAACCGGCGGAAGTGGCGGAAGCCGCCGAACCGCAAGTTGAAGCCGAAGCAGAGCTCGCCGACGAACCGGCCGAGGCTCCCGTAGCAGAAGCTCCTAGAGCCGCAGCCCCTCCCGTTGCCGCTCCCGCCCAATCCGGAGTGGCCCGTCGCCGCGAAATGGGCGGCGCGACGATCGTCCGCAAGGCGACGAAAGAAGAAATCGAAAATCTGGAATCGGCGAACAAGAAACGCCACACCGGCCGCAAAGAAGACCACCGGGGCACGCGTGTCACTGGCTTGGGCCTCCTTTCCAACCGGGTCAGCGCCTCGACGGAAGCGCCGGGCTCGCAGCAAGCTTCCGCTCAAGCTGCCTTACAGCAAGTGGAAGAAGGTTGGGGCAACCGCCGGAGCGGCGGCGTCGCCTTGCCGGTCGGCAAAGACAAGAAGACCCTTGAAGAGGAAGAACTGGCCCGCAAAAAGGCGGCCGCCAAATCGAAGCAGGCCAAGGGCGGCGTCACGATGCGCGACCTCTTGCAGCAAGCGGAGATCCTCACCTCCGACGAAGAGGTCAAGACAGACCATCAAGGCCGGACGGTTTACACACCGACTGCGCCCCGCGGCAAACGCGACATCAAACGTCGCAAAGACTTGAAGAAGACCCAAATTACTACACCGCGCGCCGCTTACCGCGTCATCGAAATGGCCGACGCGATCTCCGTCGGCGAACTCGGCAAGCAAATGGGCGTCAAGAGCGCCGAGCTGATCAAGAAACTGATGGCCCAAGGCATCATGGCGACTATCAACCAGTCGATCGATTTCGATACGGCAAGCCTCTTGGCTTCCGACTTGGGTTTCGAAGTGAAGAGCAACCTCGAAACGGTCGAGGACATCCTCAGCCGCGGCGACACGGATAGCGACGCCGACAAAGGCGAGCGTAGCCACCGTCCCCCGATCGTCACGATCATGGGCCACGTCGACCACGGCAAAACGTCGATTCTCGACGCCATCCGTTCGGCTAACGTTGCGGGCGGCGAGGCTGGCGGCATCACCCAGCACATCGGTGCCTATTCCGTAGAGAATGGCGGCAAGAAGATCACGTTCCTCGACACCCCGGGTCACGAGGCGTTCTCGTCCATGCGGGCTCGTGGCGCCAAAGTCACCGACATCGTCGTCCTCGTGGTGGCGGCCGACGACGGCGTCATGCCGCAGACGATCGAAGCCATTTCGCACGCCAAAGCGGCGAACGTGCCGATCATCGTTGCCGTCAACAAGATCGACAAACCGAACACCAACTTGGACCGGGTTTTCACCGAGCTCACCGAGCACGGCGTCCAGGCCGAAGAGTGGGGCGGCGAGACGCAGTTCATCAAGACGTCGGCCGTCAAGAAGACCGGCATCAAGGAACTGCTCGACGCCATCTTGCTGCAAGCCGAAGTCTTGGACCTCAAAGCGTCCCAAGACGGACTGGCCGAAGGCGCCGTCATCGAAGCCCATCTCGACAAAGGTCGGGGACCCGTGGCGACCATCGTCGTACAAAACGGCACGTTGACCGCTGGCGAGTACGTCGTCGCAGGCACTGTCATCGGCCGGGTACGCGCGATGTCCAACTACCTAGGCAAAGAAGTCCTGAAGGCTCTGCCGTCGGACCCTGTCGAAGTCATCGGCCTGTCGGGCGTGCCCATGGCCGGCGACAAAGTCAACGCCGTCGCCGACGAAAAAACGGCCCGCGAGATCGCCGATTGGCGCATCGAGCAAGCCCGCAAGGCCGCCGGAACAAAGTCCAGCGCCTCGAGCCTTGCCGATTTGTTGGCGAAGGTTTCGAACTCCGACATCCCGGAAGTGCCAATCATCATCAAGGGCGACACGCGCGGCTCCGTCGAAGCGATCTCCGAAGCGATCTTGAAACTCAACACCGACCGAGTGAAGAACCGCATCATCCACAGCGCCGTTGGCGGCGTCTCCGAGTCCGACGTGACGCTGTCTCAGGCGTCCGGAGCGTTGGTCATCGGCTTCAACGTCCGGGCCGCCCGCGGTCTCGACGAGCAGGCCGACAAAGCCGGCGTGGCGATCAAGTACTTCAGCATCATTTACGAAATCGTCGACGCCGTGAAGGCGATCATGGTCGGGAAACTCCCGCCCATCGTCAGCGAAGTGGTCCTCGGTCACGCCGAGATCCGCAAGCTCATCAGCGTCCCGAAAATCGGCGTCGTTGGCGGTTCCGCGGTCATCGACGGCAAGGTCACTCGCCAGAGTCTGGTGCGCTTGATCCGCAACAACATCGTAATTTACACCGGCAAACTGGCGTCGCTCCGCCGCTTCAAGGACGAAGCCAAAGAAGTCGTCCAAGGTTACGAGTGCGGTATCGGCATCGACGGATACAACGACCTCAAAGAGGGCGACGTCGTCGAGGCGTACGTGCTCGAAGAGACCGCCGCTACTCTCTAAAAAGTCAGTGAGGCGCCCTTCACGCGCCGGGAGAATCGTTCATGGGTTTGAGACAAGAAAAGTTAGCCGACGAAATCCGCGACATCGTGGCCCGCTGCTTCATGGGCGGCCAAATAAGCGACCCGCGGCTTGAGTACGTTTCCGTCACCGCCGTGAAGCTGACGGGCGACTTGCAGCTGGCCTCGGTCTACTTCCGGCTCATGAGCGAATCTATCCCAAAGGACGAGGTCAAAGCCGGACTGGCTTCAGCCGCCGGGTATTTGCGCCGCCGCGTCGCCGACGGCGTCGAGATGCGCCGGGTCCCCAATCTACGTTTCTTCTTCGACGAAAGCGTCGAGCGTGGCTCGAACATCGAACGCCTACTCGCCAATCTCAACTAACTGATTTTCCTGTTCAGTCTGAAAGGACGGGCGGTTTGGCTACACCCTCGCGTTTTAGCGGCATCAACGGCTTGCTGCCAGTCAACAAGCCAGCGGGCCTCGTATCGAAGGACGTGTCTCGCTGGCTCGTCAAGCGGGTCGGCAAAGTGAAGCTCGGCCACGTCGGAACCCTTGACCCCGCGGCTTCCGGCGTTTTGCCGATTTTGTTGGGACGCGCGACGCGTCTACAGGACTATCTGCTCGACATCCCAAAGACCTACGAGTTCGATATCACCTTCGGCCAAGAGACCGACACCCTCGACCGCGATGGCACCGTGACGAAAGAAGGCCCGTGGGAGCACGTTTCCCGAGAGGGTCTCACGACAGCCACTCATGATTTCATTGGCGATTTCGATCAGGTGCCGCCGATCTATTCGGCCGTGAAATACCGAGGGAAACCGCTATACGACTACGCTCGTGGACCCGAAGGCGCAGCCGCTTCGGTGCCGCTGGAATCACTGAAGCGTCGGGTCCGGGTCACCGGCTTCGATTTGCTTGCTTATGCCGCGGGTGTAGGCAGTTTCCGCCTGACTTGTTCGAAGGGAACGTACGTCCGTTCGCTCGTCAAAGATGTTGCGGAGAAGGTTGGCAGCTGTGGTACGTTAACGCGTCTCGTCCGAACACACGCCTCCGGAATAGCACTGTCCGAAGCCTTGGGCTTGGAAGAGATCGAACAACGTCTCGAGGATTTCGGGTCGTTGGTCGTGCCGATGGACCAAGTGGACATCGGCATGCCGAAATGGCGAAGCCCTTCGGCGGCTATCACTTCCCGGTTCAGAGCTGGCCAGCAAGTAGTCGTCGATGCTTCGGATTATGTCGGTGGGTTAGCGGAAGGTGCAGACCAGACGCTGCCAGCAGGTTGGGCGAAGCCCGTCGTGTTACTCGACGACCAAGCCCAAGCGTTCGGGATCGGAAACGTCCGGCGTCAGGAGTCAGGCCGGATCCATATTCTAATGAAGAGAGGTCTTTGATGAGCCGCGGTAATGCCGACTATTTCTTTACGTCTGAATCTGTAAGTGAAGGCCATCCAGATAAAGTCTGTGACCAAATCAGCGACGCCGTCCTCGACGCTCTGCTGGCCCAAGACAAATACTCCCGCGTCGCGGTCGAGTCGCTTTGCAAGACCGGCCTCGTCGTCATCGCCGGCGAAGTGACGACCAAAGCCCACATCGACTACGCGAAGGTCGCCCGTGAAGCCATCGCCGAAATCGGTTACAACGACGGCGACTTGGGCTTCGACGCCAAGAGCTGCGGCATCATCACCGCCATCGAACAACAATCCCCGGACATCTCGCAGGGCGTCACCGCCAGCGGTGATAAAGAGCAAGGTGCTGGCGACCAAGGCATGATGTTCGGCTTTGCGTGCGACGAAACCAAAGAATACATGCCCGCGACCATCAGCTACGCCCACAAACTCTTGCGCACCCTGTCGGACCTCCGCCGCAAGAAGGCGGTGAACTTCCTCCGCCCGGACGCCAAGAGCCAAGTCACGGTTGAATACAAGGACGGCAAGGTCGCCCGCGTCGACACCGTCGTCATCTCGACCCAGCATGCCCCCGACGTTTCTCACAAAGAGCTCGAGACCTACGTGATCGAAGAGTGCATCAAGAAAGTCATCCCGACCAACTTGCTGCAAAACACCAAGTACCTCATCAACCCGACCGGTCGCTTCGTCATCGGCGGCCCCCAAGGGGACTGCGGCTTGACCGGCCGTAAGATCATCGTCGACACCTACGGCGGCCATGGCGCCCACGGCGGCGGCGCTTTCTCCGGCAAGGACCCGTCGAAGGTCGACCGTTCGGCCGCCTACATGGGCCGCTACATCGCGAAGAACCTCGTCGCCTCCGGCCTAGCGAGCAAAGTGCTCGTTCAGCTGGCCTATGCGATCGGCGTCGCCGAACCCGTCAGTGTCTTCGTCGAGACCTACGGCACGTCGAACCTGACCGTGAAAGAGCTCGAGAAGAAAGTGCGGATGAACTTCCGCCTGAAGCCGCATGAGATCGTCGAGCAGTTCGACCTCCTCCGTCCGATCTACAAGAAGACCGCCTCGTACGGCCACTTTGGACGCGACGAGTTCCCCTGGGAACGCCTCGACAAAGTCGCGGCCCTCAAAGGCTAATCGCTCAATTCGCTTTCGAAAGGGACCGGCATAACAGCCTGTCCCTTTTTTAGTTTCTTTCCTATAATCCCCTCCATGACCACCCAAGCAGTGATAGAGCCTGAAACGCGCCGACCGAAGGTCAAGAAGCTCTATCTCATCAACCGCGACTTCCAGCTGCGCTACACCAAAATCGCGGTGCTGGTCGGTCTTTGTTCGACCGCTTTGACGTTGTTTTTAGTGCTTTTTCCGCTTTTTCAGTTCCAGATCCTGCGGTTTCCCAACTTCCTCCCCTACCCTTTCCTGGTTGGCATCGCGCTCGCGGCGATTTTGAACTTCGCGATCGTTGCCGCCATGGGGATCCTGATCACGCACAGGATCGCCGGACCGATGTTCAGTCTGGTGCGTCAATTGCGCGTCGTGCAGTCAGGGAATTTCGCCGCTGCGCACCTTAAGACCCGA
This sequence comes from Pseudomonadota bacterium, assembly GCA_043781115.1. GTDB lineage: Bacteria > Bdellovibrionota_B > Oligoflexia > Oligoflexales > CAIYRB01 > CAIYRB01. The sequence goes on along the minus strand of JAYWBY010000722.1, from coordinate 2,541 downwards.
GAATCGGACGACTTGAAGTACGTCGTCCGCAACTTCAACGAAACCATCGACTTTCTGATCGAGAGCGCCACGCGGGACCGGGCCGCCGTGGACGCAGTGCTCGCCAAGCTAAAAGACTGCGCGGGAAGTGGAAGCCAAGCCGCCTTGGCCGAGGCCATCCGACTCTCCGAAGCCATCAGGGGCGAATTGAGCGAACGATTGGCTGAAGGAGCGACTCCCGCATGATCGAACGGCTGGTCGGACAATGCGCCGTGAAACAAGCGTCGAGCATCATCGTCGACGTCAACGGCGTTGGTTATGGCGTCGAAATGACCGAAGCCGGGTTGGCGCGCTTGAGCGTCGGTGACACCGTCACCGTATGGGTGCACACCTACGTCCGAGAGGACGCCTTACGCCTTTTCGGCTTTCTCGTGCATGAAGAGCGGCAGCTCTTTCATTTGCTGCTCTCCGTCAGCGGCGTCGGCCCGAAGCTCGCCATGGGGATCCTATCTGGCGTCGATGCGAGGCAACTAATCGACGCCGTCGAACGCGACGATTCGGACCTCCTCGAGACCGTTCCCGGCATCGGGCAGCGCCAGTCGAAAAAGATCATCCTCGAGCTGAAACCAAAGCTCGCTAAAATCGCCGGCATCGTCGCCAACAGTCCGGCACCGCCCGTCGTCGGCGCCAGCAAGGCAAATGGCCTCAGCGCCGAGACGTTGAAGGACCTGAAGTCGGCGCTGGAAAACTTCGGCTACAAAGAGAAGGAGCTGCTGCCGCTCCTGAAGAAGCTCGAGCGTCAGGCTCCCGACCAAAATCTTCAGGCCTTGATTCGCATGGCGTTGGCGGAACTGACCGGCTCCCAAACGACGACGACTAAGAATCAGGAGATTCTCTTTTGAACCCTGCGAGCGAAAAGCCCGAAAAACCGCAGGTCTTGATCGAGCGCATGGTCGGCGCCCAGACCGTCGCCGAGGATTTCACGCTGGAGTCCCAGCAGCCAGAGCTCCGCCCGAGTCGTTTCGACGATTACTTGGGCCAACAGCACGTCAAAGAAAACTTGAAGGTTTACGTGGCATCGGCGAAGCAACGCCATGCCTCGATGGACCACGTGATCCTCCACGGCCCGCCGGGCCTCGGTAAGACGACCTTGGCGCGCATCATCGCCCACGAGCTCGGCGCGCCCCTTTTTGAAACGCGCGGTCCGGCGATCGACCGTTCTGGCGACCTGGCCGGGATCTTGACAGGGCTGACGCCCGGCAGCGTGCTGTTCGTCGACGAAATTCATCGACTGTCGATCAAAGTCGAGGAAGTGCTCTATTCGGCGATGGAAGACTTCCAACTCGACATCATCGTCGGCCAAGGGCCGGCGGCTCGCGCCATTCGCATGCCGGTGGCGCCTTTCACCCTCGTCGGTGCGACCACTCGCTTGTCACTACTGTCGAAGCCGCTCCTCGACCGATTCGGCATCCAAGAACGCCTCGACTTCTATGACATCGACGCACTATGCGGGATTCTGCGCCGGAGCGCCGGGATCCTCGGCATCGACGTCACCGATTGCGGGGCCCGGGAAATCGCGTCGCGGGCCCGCGGCACGCCGCGGATCGCCAACCGCCTCTTGAAGCGCGTGTGGGACTTCACGCTCGGCTTCGGCGAGACCAAGGTCGACCGGCGTTTGGCCGACCAAGTTCTCGGGCGTCAAGGGATCGACGTCCATGGCCTCGACCGGATCGACCGTCAAATCTTGAAGATTGTCTTGGACCAATACGACGGCGGCCCCGTCGGCATCGAGGCTTTGGCCGCGACCTTGAACGAGGATCGCGCCACGCTCGAGGAAGTGTACGAGCCTTACCTGGTGTTCCGTGGCTTTTTGGCGCGCGGCCCTCGCGGCCGAGTGCTGACGTCGTTAGGGCGGACGCACGTGGAAGCCGCCGCGCGAGGGGACCAAAGTGGCCCTGGACGTTGACCCGCTGAGAGAAGAAGACGACGACGACGAGCTGCTCGGTCACGACGAGGACGGGGCGGAAGCCTCGCCGCGTTTAGCGACACCGAAAAAATACATCAAATCGATGGTGGCGGTGCACGACCGAACGCAGGTCGAAACCGTTTTCGACTACTACCTCTACCGAGGTGCGATCGGCCAGGCTCCGGCCGAAGCGACTCTGCAATACAAGGTCGAGGCGTATCTCTTTTATCCCCGGCAATTTGGCCTCGATCAGAATACCTACCCGAAAGAGCGCTTCTTCAGCGACGTCAGGCCGATGATTCGCTTCCGCGAGCCGAAGCTCAGCTTCAAGCAAATGCTCGGGCTGAAGCCGGGAGCGCAATCGCCGCTCGTTTTCCTGAAGCAATACATCGTCAGCCTCGAGCAAGGCAGCCTAATCGAGCCGATTCACAACGCCGTCGACGAAGTCCGGCTTTTCGCCTGTTCGTTCGTCAGCAATTATCTCCGGGGCATCGACCGTTGCCGGAAGCGCTTCCAACGCTTCAAAGGCGTCGCGGTGACGGCGGCCGGGGACGATTTGTTGAAGACCTTTCAGCGCATGACGCGGCTCTTGGAAA
>JAYWBY010000721.1:0-8133 GCA_043781115.1 Pseudomonadota bacterium | reverse complement strand
TCGATGATGACCTGCAGAGTGTCTTGGGACGAGCCGTCGCCGAGAACCAGGAAAGCGAAAGCTTTCGACTCGCGCTTGGACCTGACCCAGCCACACACCGTGACTTGATCCCCGACCTTACCGTGCTCCAAGACTTGGCTGATCCGGATCCGCTCCACGCCGCTGCTCCTTACAGATTTCCGCCGGTGACGACGGGTTTCATTTGCGTCACTTCGAGGTCCTTCAGGCTTTGCCAGAGGTCAAAGGGGAGGAACTGCCGGCGCGAGTTGCCGGCGAGGCTCGAGTTGTAGACTTCGTAGTAGACCGCCAACGTGTTGCGTGCCACGCGGTACCAGTTGAACTTGCGCACTTGCTCGCGGCCCTTGGCGATCAAATCCTGGCGGATCGTGTCGTCGCCCAAGACTCGCCCCATCGTCTCCGACAGCTGCTTGATGTCGTAGGGACTCACCATCAAGGCCGCGTCGCCGACGACCTCAGGGATCGACGATGTCATGGTCGTCACGACGGGCACGCCGCTCGCCATGGCTTCCAGCGGCGGCAGGCCAAAGCCTTCGTAGAGGCTCGGGTAAACGAAGAGGCTGGCGTTGCGGTAGAAGTCGCGGAGTACGAGGTCGTTGACGAAGCCCTTGAAGAGGATGTCCTCTTTGTACTGCTTCACTTTCAAGCGCACTTCGGCGAACAGCGGGCTCTCGCCGCCGATCAACACCAGCTTGGTCTTGATCTCGGGGTTGTCTCTACGGAGCATCTCGTAAGCCTCGAGCAAGGTTCCGATGTTCTTTCTTGGCTCGAGCGAGCCGACGTAGAGAATGTAGTCGGTCAGGTGCCAGTCCTTCTTCGCGGCAGGATCCGGCTCTTGCAGGAAGAGGTCGTCCACCGCCCAATAGACTTGGCTGACGCGCTCGGCGGCCAAGTCGCAGAACTGGAGGAGGTCGTTGCGGGAATTGTTGCTGTTAGTGATGACCTTGGCGGCGCGGCGAGCTAGCCTCGGAATGACGAGGTTGTAAAGCGTCCGGAACGAGAAGCTGTACCACTGCGGGTTGACGACGAAGCAAAGGTCGTGGATGTGAACGACGGAGCGACCCTTGTAGAAGACCGGCGCGATGTTCGCGGGCGAATGCAGGATGTCGACGTTGAAGCGCCGGGCCAACCGCGGCAGAGTGAACTGCTCCCAAAAGTGATTGCGGAAGCTCTCGCCCTCGCGGATCTTCGCGGGCACGACGGTAACGTTTTCGTGAGCCCAGTCGGGGTTGCCGAGCTGATCCTCGGCCGTGAAAATCACATATTCGTTCGCCCGGTCGACGCTCACCAAGGCGCAAATCAAGTTGTATGCGGCGCGTTGCACGCCCGTCCGCTTGGCGGCGAGGAACCGCCCGTTGATGCCGATCCTCATGTTGCTCCCGCTTCCGCTTTGGAAATGCTGCCCGCCGGATTTCCCACTTGGCACTTCTTGTAGATTTCGATCGTTTGGTCGGCCATGCCCTGCCAGGAGAACCGGCGGGCGTGGTTGACGCCGCGGGCCCTGAGCTTCGCCCGGAGCTCTTCGTCTCCGACGCCCAATTCGAGCGCGCGGGCGATGTCCTGATAGTCGAACGGGTTGGTGAAGATGGCGCTGTCGCCGACGACTTCAGGCAAGCTCGACGAACGAGCGACGACGACCGGCGCGCCGCACGACAAGGCCTCGAGCGGCGGCAGGCCGAACCCTTCGTAAGTCGACGGATAGACGAACAGATGCGTCATCGAGTAGACGCTCGGCAGATGCTCTTCCGCGATGAACTTGGAGAAGTAGATCAGGTGCTTCTTGCCGTAATTCTCGGCGATGCGAATGATGCTACGGTCGACGGGACAAGCCAAAACCAGCGGAATCGAGATGTTCGAGAAGCAGTAAGCGCGCACCAACTGGTGGACGTTCTTGTGCGGTTTGTTGTTCGACACGCAAAAGATGAACTTCTCGGGGAGTTCGTAGAGGTCGCGGATGTAGCTCAAGCGCTCGGGATCCGTCACCGGCCGGTAGTTGTCGGAGACGCCGTTGTAGGTCACGAAAACCTTTTCGGGCGCGATGCTCAGGTTGCGGACGATCTCTTCCTTACTGAAGTTACTAACCGTCAGAATGTATTCCGAACGGCGAATACAGCTCCGTACGAAGATTTGGTAATAAAACTGGTGAAACGGCGTATAAAACTGCGGCAACACCATGTGGTTCAAGTCGTGAATCGTCATTACGAGCCGGCAGGGGCAGGCGAGCGGCGCCATGAACGAGGGGGCGTGGAAGAGGTCGGCCTTGATGGACTTTAGGACGCGCGGCAATTCCCATTGTTGGCGAAGGCTGATCCAGCTGCCCTTCACCGTCACCAGCCGCATGTGGGCGGGCCAGGTCACTTCTTCCAGCGGACTGTTCGGGTTGGCGATGATGTAGTATTCGAACGGCCCGGTCGAGTTCATCAAGCACTTGAGCAGCTCGAAGACGTAACGAGCAATGCCGTGCATGCTGCCCGGGCTGATCATCCTGGCATCGATCGCTATACGCATTCGGTGGCGATTCTCCGTTGAAATCCGAGGCCTCAGTATCCCAACTGGCCTAACGCAGCGCAAGGTCTAGTTATTCTGCCCGACCCCGGCAAAATCGCCGATTTAGGACGTCGGCCTCCCGCAAATTGCGCAGAGGTAACCATCCAAAACTTATCCTTTAACGGCGCACCCTCAAGGAGCCACGGTGAGACTTCGACCTTGGTCCCTGGGCGTAGAAGTCGCCCACTTTAGAGGGGGTCTTATCATGGGTACCAATCGCTATTGGCTCAAACTGGGCCAACCCATCCCATCTACGATTTTGGGTTTGATGTTCTACTTCCTCGGCGCATGCGGTCAACAGGACCCCGCCTTCAAGGAGACCAGGACAGAAACCGACAACAGCAGCGCCGATGCGCGGGTTCGAGCGACTGGCGGAGCCGACAGTGGCGCCGCCGACTCAGGCTCGGGTCATGACGGCGTTGATTCCGGAATGGCCGACGCGGGCTCAGGTGGCGCTGATGGCGGCGGCGCGGACGCCGGCGGTTCCGACGGCACCGCCGGGAATGATGCCGGCGGGAGTGATTCAGGGCAAGACGGAGGCGTCGGTGGCGCCGATTCGGGCGACGCTGGAGGCAACGACGGCGGCCTCGGCTTCACTCAGCGCACGGTCGAGCTCACGCAAGGCGGCCCGGGAAAAGTGGACATCCTTTGGGTGGTCGACAACTCCGGCTCCATGGCGGAAGAGCAACAATATCTGGCGACGAACTTCAACGCCATGATCTCGTCTTTGAGCAGCGCCGGCCACGACTTCCAAACGGCGGTGACGACGACCGACGTTTGCCAGGATTCTATTCCTTCCGACCTGTCGCAAAGGGTTTGCCCCGTGGACTACGGCGGCACACCCGCAACCCATTTGCGCGGGACCTTCGCCGGCGAAGCAGGTCACAAGGTCTTGCACAAAGGCGACGCCGACTTGGTGTCTCGCTTCAACGAGTACACCCATGCCGGGGTCGACGGCTCGGGCTTCGAGCTTGGCCTGACGGCGGCGAAGATGGCCATAGAGAAATCGCTGAACGGCCAAAATGAAGCCCTCGTCCGTCCCGACGCCTTCCTCGCGGTCATAGTCGTCTCGGACGAACAGGACGACGGCATCGGCTTGTCGCAGGTCGACGCCTACAACGGCCACAACTTCGTAGCCGAAGGTTTGACCACGTATAAGTTCACAGAAGACGACATGATCGGCTATTTGCAAGGCGCAAAGGGCGCCGGCAAATTCTCGATTTCCACGATCGCGCCGACCCGCAACGCCGACGGCACGCTCTGCACGGCGCCGCACAGCCAGCCTCTAGAGGAAGGCACGCAGTACATTCAAGCCGCGAAGAAATCGGGCGGCATCGTCCAGAGCATCTGCGACACCAACTGGAGCGCGTCCTTGGCCAAAATCGGCTTGGACTTGAGCTCGCAGATCACGCAGGTCGCCTTGCCGTCGCATCCGGACGTCGCGACGATCAAGCTCCGCCTGAACGGCGTCGTGACCACCCAATGGACCTACAACGCGGGCAACAACGCGGTGAAGTTCAATGCGGGTCATGCGCCGGTCGAAGGCGACGTGATCAAAGTGACGTATTCCGAAGTCCCTTGAGACTTAGAATGTGATACCCAATTCGATCCCGGCTTCGGGCTTCGTCGTGTACTGGCGACGAAGCCTTTCTTTTTCGTCATCGGTCATTGGCGCGTCGAGGGCGCTGTCGGTGTCGGCGTCGCTGGATTTGACGTCGGCGTCGCGGACGCCTGCTTGGAAGTGGCGCGCGCCGAGGTAAGCGCCGACGACGAACGGGACTTCGGTGCCGACGTAGCGGTAGCCGAAGCGGGCGTGGCCGGTGGTGCCGGCGAGTTCGGCGTCATGGTGGAGCTTCTGGTCGTCGTCGTTGACCAGGCCCATGTTGACCTGTTTATCGTTTTCTTCCGGTTTGACGCGCCAGCGTATCGTTTCCTTGCGGTACCCGAGGCCTAGCCCCCAGTAAAGTCCGGCCATCGCGGAGCCGTCCATGTAACGAGAGACGAAGATCGCGGCGCCTTTGGCCTGGGCCTCACGAGACTCGCCCGTTTCTTTCATGTTTTTTTCGGAGACTTCCTCGCGCTTGCCCTTCGCCATGCCTTCGAGCGCCAGGCTGGCCCTGCCGGCGAGGTTGAACTCGAGGCGGCCGACGGTTTCGCGCGTCATGGTGACCACCGGCATCGACAAGGACATCGTCCGGTAAGCTCCGCCCGCGGACGGACGATCTTCGCCGCCGCCAGCCATCATCGCCGGGTTGAACATCGGCTTGCCCTGAGCCAAGGCCACGGGGCTGGCGCCGAGGGCGGTGACGGCGAGGCTCAAACTAAAGGTCAGTCGAAAGGTTTGCATGGTTACCTCTTCAAGGCTTCGGTTCTCCCATTGTAACGGATTCCCACGCGTCAACCCATGGGCAGAACTTGCCGAGACGTCAATGTTCGCGCTAACCTAAGGACCATTCGAGACCAGTGGGGGAATCCGGCGAAATGCTCGTCATTGCCCATCGCGGCGCCAACAAGGAAGCAGTAGAAAATAGCTGGTCCGCCTTCGCTTTGGCGGTGGAAGCCAAGGCTGAACGCATCGAGTTGGACGTCCAACTCTCCTCAGACGGCCACGCCGTCATCATGCACGACGACAAAATCTTCCGGACGACGGGCGTACATGCGCGCATTTCTGCGCTGACGAGACCCGAGCTCGAGAAGATCAAGCTGATCAACGGCGAGCCGCTGCCATTTCTCGACCAAGTGGTCGAACGCTTCTTGCCGCTGATAGAGCTCAATATCGAGATCAAGGGAAAGTCGGAACAGTTGGCGCGCGTCGTCGCCGATCTGGTCAAGATGCACCGCCTCCGTGAGCGGGTCATCGTGTCGTGCTTCCAGGCGGAGCCACTGGTTTGGATTTACAAACATGCGCCGGAAGTGCGGCGCGCTTGTCTTTGGAGTCGCGACACGTTCTCCTGGCCCTTCTTCGCCAATTTGGCGCCCCAGCTGTTTCTCGAGCGTTGCGGCACGAACATTCTCCATCCGCACGCGCCCCTGGTGAACGCAAATCTCATGGATCAGGCTCGGGCGCGAGGCTGGCTGGTTTATGCTTGGGTGTCGATGGCGGGCGAGGAGAAGGACCGCGAAGGCGTCTGGACGGCGCTGAAAACGGTGGGCCTCGATGGTCTTTGTACGAATTATCCGCGCCAGTTCAAAAGCTGGCTGGAGGAAGCGGCGATAGATGAGCGTCAATATCAACCGGATCAAGGACACTGAGGCGAAGTTTCGCATCGCGGTGACGCGGGACGAAGCCAACACCCTCGATTTGCGCTACGGCGTTTTCTTCCGCGGCGCGGGCGAGCCGAAGAGGTTCGTCGTGTTCATGAACGGCCGCACCGAATGGCTCGAGAAGTACGCCTACCTCGTCGACGATTTGGGACTCGACGAAGAGACCGCTTTTTTGACCTTCGACCATCGGGGCCAAGGGGCTTCCGGCGGCGTGCGGTCCTATGTCGACACCTACGATTCATTTGCGGGCGACGCCAAGAAGATCATCGAAGAAGTCGTCAAAGGTCGCCCTTACGTGTTGCTTGCGCATTCGATGGGCGGACTCATCGGGCTTTACGCCTCGATTAAGGGGTGGCTCGTACCGCAAGCTTTGGTCCTATCGTCGCCGTTGTTGGGCCTGCCCGACGAACCCGTGCCGAAGCCCCTGGCGCGGCCGATCGCTGCGACCCTCAGCCTCCTCGGCTTAGGCGCCGTCAGCTCGGGAGGCGGGCATTTCACCCGCATCCCATTCGAAAAGAATCGCCTGACGCACCACGCTGACCTCTATCTCCGGATGCAAAAGAGTCCGTATCCGTGCCCGGGGGCCACCTTTGGCTGGGTGGCGGCGACGTTCAAGGCCATCGACGTGTGTTTCTCGCCCGACCGGCTGAAGCAGTTTCACATCCCCACGCTAGTCCTAGGTGGTTCGAAGGAGCAAGTGGTCGACGGCGCGGCCTTTCAGACTTGGGTGCAAGTAGCCTCCGAGAATGCGCCGGCGGAGATTCAGCTGCGCCTGATTCCGGGAGGCAAGCACGAGCTCTTGTCAGAGATCCCCGAATACTACGACGCGGCTGTCGCGGCCATTCGTGACTGGTTCGGCAGGGGTTTCGCCCCAAAAGCCTAGCCCTTGACGCAGTTGACCGCGGGACAATGGACGCTTTCGCTCTCGATTTCCACGGTGACGTGAATCTCGCCCTGCTTGCCGGTCAGTTCGCGGATGCGGCGTTTGATTTTTTCCGTGGCGGGCATGTCGGCGGATTCGGCGACGACCACATGGATGGTCAACACGTGCGACTGGCCGTCCAAGGACCAAAGGTGGGCGTCGTGGGTGCCTTTGACGCCGTCGAGGCGTTCGATGTCGTTTTGCAGCTTCACCAAGTCGACCGTGTCGGGTGTCGCCTGAAGGAAGAGCACGAGCGTCTGTTTCAGCGACACGATGACGCGCCAGAAAATGAACGCGGAGAATACCAAACTCAAGATGGGATCGATGATCGGGAGGTCGACGATCTTCATCACGAGGGCGCCGATCAACACGGTGACCCAGCCGAACACGTCTTCCATCAAGTGCCAGAAGACGACCTTCTCGCTCATCGTGCCGCCGCGCAGCAGCCGAAATGCGCCGTAGCCGTTGACGATGACGCCCAGAACCGCGAACGCCAACATGCCATCCAGTTTCGGCATCACCGGGTGGCTCAAACGCGGGATCGCCTGAGTGACCATGATGGCGGAGCCCGCAACCAGGAAGCCGCAAGTTATCAACGCGGACAAGAGCGACATCCGGCGGTAGCCGTACGAAAAGCGGGCGTTGGATTGACGCCCCGACACTTTTTCGAAAATCAAGGCGAGGGCCAAGGCAAGTGAATCGCCGAGATCGTGAATCGCGTCAGACAACACGGCGACGCTGCCCGTCCAAATGCCGCCGGCGATTTCGAGCAGGGCGAAGCCGAAGTTGAGCGCCAAAGCGATCTTTAGATTCTTGATCGCCGAATGATGATGGGCGCCCGGGCCGTGGGCGTGGCCATGCTGATGCGCGTGACCCGGAGCATGGTCATGCCCGTGGTGCTTGTGATCATGGTGATCATGGTGATCGTGATCGTCGTGTTCGTGAGCCATGGGACCGCGCTGATTCCGTTGTGCATTCTCTATCGTGAGTATAGTGTAGGAGCATGGCCAAAGGCGATCTAGAACCGCAGCATTCAGGCGTCATTCTCGCCAGTCCTTCCGACTCGGTTTCGGCCTGCCTGGAGAAAATGGCGACGGCCAACGTCGGCTCGATCCTTATCGTCGACGGCAAGCAAATCCTCGGCATTTTGACCGAGCGCGACCTGCTGAAATTTTGGAAGAAGCTCGCCGATCCGGCGTTCCTCTCGGCCCAGGTGGCGAGCGTTGCGAGCAAGGCCGTGTTTTCGCTGAAGATCACCGACATCGCCAAGGCTCCGCAGGAGATGATCGACCGGCGCATCCGCCACATCCCACTCGTCGACAAGGACGGGGCGGTGATCGGCATCATGTCGATGCGCGACGTCTTGAAGGCCATGCTGCGCG
>JAYWBY010000720.1:0-2911 GCA_043781115.1 Pseudomonadota bacterium | reverse complement strand
TCGGTCTTTTGGTAGCGAATGGCGAAACCGACGCCGGCGGCGAGCGGCGTTTGGCCGCCGACGATGCCGTGGCCACCGAGGAAGCGCTTTTCCTTGCTGAACATGTGCATCGAGCCGCCCTTGCCTCTGACGGCGCCGTCGACCTTGCCGAAGAGTTCGGCCATGACGGCCTTCGCTTCGATGCCCTTGGCGATGGCTTGCGTGTGCGAGCGGTAGCCCGAGATCATGTAGTCAGTCGGCTTCAGCGAGCGTTGGACGCCGACGCAGAGCGCTTCCTGGCCGATGTGCAAGTGGCAGAAGCCGGCGAACTTGCTCTTTTGGTAAGCCTGGTTGACGCGTTCTTCGAAGCGCCGGTAAAAAAGCATTTCGCGGTACATCGACTTGAGAAGCGCCGCATCAATTTTGGATTTCGGCTCGGCCGCCATAGGGGTCTGTCCCGTCGAAAGAGGGGGGATCTAGGACTCACGTGTGAGAGGCTGATACTACAACACCGATGATTCAAACGCTATAGGTGTAACCCATTCATTTCACGCAATTAATGGCCGCTGGTCGGGGCCAAAGCACGGGCTCTGGGTTAACGTTGGGAGCCTCCGACCGATGCCCCTGGAGGACCAGTATTCCCTTCATATCCTTATAGGCAGGGGCATCCGTGAACAGGACCACCCGCGGTAAACAGTTGGCGCACGGAGCGATGCTTTGGGCGGCGCTCAGCCCTCTCTTCAGCGCCAACGCGTTCGCCTGCCCAGCCTACATCCCAGCCAAACTCGTCAGCCACATGCCGAAGGGCAATCGCCAAGACGTGCGAATTTTCGCCATCGACGATGCGGGCGGCGCCCGGCATTGGCGGAGTCTACCGGTGCAGATCGACGCGCTCGACGCCAATGGCGTGTTGAGTGGCGACGCCGAAACCGGCCCGACGCTGGCGCAGTCGCCGATGCTCGCGACCGACCGCATCGACTTGCGCCGCGAAAATTTTGGGCGCCGCGCCACGCCGGCGGATCCCTCGCCCTGCCGCGGCGCGACCCGTGCCGTCGAAATCGCCAATCCCGAAACGCTCGACCGCTACGCCTATTTGACCACGTGCCCGAACGACCTAGGCAAGACCGAAGTCCCCGGCCCAAACCCCGTAGCCCTCGATCCGAACATCCAAAAAATCACGGCGCCGCGCTTCGAATACGACTACCAACCGAACAACCAACTGATGTACCGCAACTTGATCGCCAAGAATTCCCAAGGGCAGAGCGTCCTCGCCGCCACCGACGCCGACTTGAACATGCATCTCGACGTGAAGAGCTTCTTCACCATGGATTTCACAAACTCCGACGTCGGCTCATACGTCGGCAACGTCAGCAACGGCAAGGTCGGCTTGGTCGGGAGCATGGACTTCTTCTTGAACCTGCTCTTCTTCAAAATCAAATTGAAGATGTCGACCACGGTTGCCTTCTTCGGCGACTCCGGCCACATTCCCGCCGTCGTCGACGTGCCGGTCGAGTCGCCGAATCGGCTGCACCCTGGCTCTGGCCTCCTCTACGTCTGGACGAGAAAAGCCGCGACCGTGGATCAGACCGCTCCGGCGAAGACGATGCCGAATGCCGACCCAAAAGCAATTCTCGCCGGCACGGCGAAGTTGGCGCCCGTCGGCCTTCCTTACTGCAAATCGGACGTTTGCGTCTTCCGCCTGCGCGGCCACGTCCAGGACGACATGTTCGGGATTGACGTCAACGTGCCAAAGCCCATGGTCGAGCAGGGCTTCTTCCCGCAGTGGGTCGACAACGTCGCCACCTTCAAGAAGAATATGGAGTGGGACGACGAGCCGACCGACGCCAATGACCGCGTCGCCATTTATTTCGAAAACTCCGGCCTTCACAAAGGTCAGTATCAATTCGAGCAATGGATCCGCCTCGGCCAGGGTAGCGACTTCGCCTCGACCTGCCCGCGCGCCGTGAAGGTGCTGGCGGCTTTCCCGTTCCATTCGGTCGGCGGCACCGCACACTGAGACTTTGGATGAACCCGCGCCTTAGCATCGCCATTCTCCTTGCCGGGCTTTGTGCCGGGCCGCTGGTGGCGTCGTCGACGGCCTTCGGTTTTTTCTCCGAGATTTGGAGCTACCTAAAGCAGTATCAACTGGGCGTCGACTATACGAACTCCTATGACAGCGTCCACGCAACGTACGAAACCGACAAACTTGGGGCCACCGCGCCCAGCTGCGAAGACGTCGCCAGCGACGCTACGCAGGAACGCTGCCAAGTGACGATGGACGGCGGTCACTCGAGCGGCTACGGCCTCTTTTTACAACAAGCCTTCAAGCGTCGGGGATTTTTCTATTTCCGTCCCGACGTCAGCTTCGGTGCGCGCTATCTCGAGGGCCGGATGTCCAGCGCAGAGCGCCAACAGAGCGCTACCGACGGTCTGCCTCTTAGCGACATGCGGTTCTCCTTGGCGGCGCTCGTCGTGAAACCGTACATCCAATTCGGGATCACGCCCGAGCATCGGTGGCCGGATTTGCTGCTCTCGCTGGGCCCGGTAGCGCAAGTCGGCATCGGCAAGGTGCGGGTCAACGACGAGACGAAGAGCGTCGCCGTCGCCACAACGTCGGGGAGCTTCGTCACCGGCTTCCTGGCCGCGGAAATCGTCTTCTGGCGTTTCGGCGACGGCGCGTTGTCGGTGTTCACATCGCGCGACATCACCGACGGCCGCGGTACGAAGTTCTTCCCAAAAGACGTCGACGGCATGGGAGACTTCCGGGCCGACTTCTCCCGGACGGTAGACGGCGGGTTCTTCGGGCTAGGCGCCAAGTTGGTCTTGGACTGGCCTTAATCGACCTGTAATGCTCCGCATCTTTAAAATGTTTAATTCGATTCTAATTCGGGACACCCGACATGGTGTCAATTCGGGACACCCGACGTAATCG
>JAYWBY010000719.1:0-8135 GCA_043781115.1 Pseudomonadota bacterium | reverse complement strand
CACCAACCTCATCCTTGCCACCAGAACGGTAGCGGATGCTGAAGTCTCCGCCAGCAATCTTCAATGTTGCGCTCGTCAACTCGCGAAGTTTGCGGGTGACCCCAGCCACTGAAAGATAACTAAGCATCAGCGAGGCGAGGAGAAATACCCACGCCCAGGCAGCCGTCTGAAAAAGAATTGCATTTACGGCCATTCGCGACGGGCGGGCGTCGGCCAGCACGACCGCGGCGAGATTCCGCTCTGGTAGCCGAGCCAGAGCGCCAATGCGCGGCATGCCAGAGTCGTCTGTGTACGATTTCATGCCAAAAGTTGAGTCCTCGGCGCCGAGGATCTTCTTCAGCCCGTCCGGCAGGGAGTCAGCGACTCCTGCTTTTACGCTGAGCACAGGCGTACCGTCGCCTCGCACAATGGCACCAAGCGTCGTTGATGTATTAGGAAGCGCGGCTAAGATTCGCGTTTGCCAGCAGGAAACTACGACCAGCCAGTTGCCGCCGGACGCACCGGCGCGAAATCGCATCAACAGGTGAACGAGCGGCAGAGACGAATTTTTGTCCGAAAATTCAACCACCGTCGCCTGTGTTGACTTTTCCCGCGCGTGACGCAGCACAACGGCGGCGCCGGCCTTCTTAAGTTGGGCCCGCCACGCCGCCGACGGCGAGCCTTCGGAGCGCACGTCGTTGGCATCAAGATGGAAAGCCGAAGCGATAGGGCCAGCGTCTACCCCTTTGCCATCGAAGACCTGGACGGCGACCAAGTCGTGCCCGGCATTTAGCAGTTGCCGAAGTCCGGTTTCGAGGCCTTGGCGATTTTTGCCGGCGAGTGCGTACATCGCAACCGCGACTTGGCCTGTCCAACCTTCGAGAATGCTGTTCGTCGCTGCAGCAATCTCTTTTGCCTTTGAGACGCTGCCGTCTTCGACCTGCCGGTCGAGCGTTTGATAAAACATGGCGCCATTTTGCAAAGAAATGCCGACGACCGTGCCAACTAGACACAGGCCGATAAGCAGGAAGAGCCTGCCTGCGAGAGAGCGATGCCAAACGGGTCGCATGCGGTTCCTAAGTTATGGGATTCTAGTCTCTTTATCGGAAAAAATTTGCGGTTCGGTAGGGCGTCGTGTCAGCCTGACCAAAGCCGCGGAAATTTCTGAATTCCTCGCCAATATCTGCCATTTTCCCACATTTATGGCGCGGCGATTGCGACGTAATTTTTACTTAACCTCAAGAAAGAATAGGCCGATCTACGGAAGAGGACGAGAATTCCCTGTAAGCCCGAGCTTTAGGCGCTTCGCATGACGAGACTCTCAAACCAACAGCTCTTTCTGGCGATTTGGGCTATCGCCATGGTTTTGAGCATTCAAATCGCGCAAAACGCCGGGCGCCTGTTCAGTCAATCGGGAAAGCCGGTGGCCTACCTGGCCCGCTCCAAGGGCAAAGTTCAGTTTCGGTCGAGCGATGCCTACCTTTGGGTCGACACGTCCAAGCTCCAAAGGTTTCAAGATGGCAGCGTCGTCGCCACCGGTTCCGACTCAGCGGCCGAGATCGCTCTGCCCGGCGGGCGAAGCCTTTCGGTCGGCGCCAATTCGCAGGTCGTCATCGAACACCACAAGGAAAAAAGCCAAGAGTCTGAGTACGTCATCACCGTGGTCAAAGGCGAGGTCAATGAGAAGGCTCGCGCGAAACCAGGGATCTTCGCCGCGAAACCGCCATCGATCGCTATTCGTCTAGATGAAAAATTTACGCCCGCAGTCATCGGCACCTTGCCGGAATTGGTCTCTTCCGAGACAAAAACCGCGAGCACTCCGGAGTACTTCGACATTGAGGAGGAGGCGCCGCTACTTTTGCCAGCCCCGGTAGCGAGAGTCCTGCCGCCCTATTCGCTGCGCCTCGCAGCAAAGGGCGATACCACTCGCCTAACCGCGCTCATGGGCGGTGCCGACCTCTTTCAAATTGCCACGAATCGGCAGACATTTTCCGACCATGGTCGCTTTCTCGTCAAGGGTAGCAAGATCATTGGCGAACTGAAATCCTGGAGGGAGCCCGTGCCTTGGACAAGGATCGCCGCCGTTCTAGGATTGGACCTAGCTTTTGAAGGGCGACAAGGCGCTTGGCTCGGGTCCACTCTCGCCAAAGGAGAAGAGGCCGCGCTTCCAGAACAGCTGTTCGTGGCGACGGACGCCGGGGAACTCGTTGCCGTAAACCGTTCGCTCCTCTCCCGCCACCCCGATGCCACCGACTTGATCGCTCGAGGCAAGGGCCTCTTTTCGGAGCGAGTGCAACTTCTTGGCCAGTCAATTGAGCCAGCATCAGCGTTGCCCCCGGATTCATTTGCGGCTGGGCACGGCTCCGACCTCAAGGTTATCTTTTTGGACGAAGTCCCGGACGACGGCCTGCCAAGTCTCAAGACTATCAACGAGTCGACCTTCAACTCATTCGGCTGGCTTGCCAGCTCGCACTTCGATCAGACGCAATTGGACCTACTGTTAAACCGTCGCCTCTATCGCCAAAAATTACGCCAACTGCCGACAGAAGAGGCGCGGATAAGCCTGATCTTAAAAATCTGCGCCGCGAACATCGCCGTGTTCACGCCAGCGAGTGGCGATTGGGCGATGTTCTTACGGCGCGGCGGCGTAGTTCAGCGCATCGAGGCCGGCGACCGCCCGAGCGGCAAACTGAGTGAACGCAAGCTACACGAGTGGATCATGGGCCGCCTCGGATTTGACGGCGTCGTCGCCGAGCAGTCCGGGGACTATCTGCGAGTGATCGGCTCACTGCCGTCCCCGACCAAACATCGGCGTCAGGGTCTCGTTTTGCGTGACTCGACAACAGAACCCCTGATTGCCGATATCGTCGCAACCAAACCGAGTGCGCTTATCGAATATGTTAGGCCGACTGACGACGGCGCGATCTACCGAGTCTTGATGCCTGATGGTGACGGCGAGCAAACGCCGATTGGCAGCAAGATCCTGCTGGAGTAGTCAAAAGACCGTTCCGACGCCGGCCCCGGCGTAAGCCACTTCATAATGAACCTCGCGTAGAACGTCGGATGCCGCTGGACCCTCGGGGTTGAGCAGCGACAGCTCCTGTTTCTGCTCCGGCGAGAACTTTGCCGTTTCCGTCAGATAGAAAAGCAGGAAGTAGAGGCGCGAGGGCGTGAAGCCGCGAGGCAGCGCCGGACCGCGAACATACAAGTCGCCGCCAAAGCGGTTTGAAGACGCACCCGGTGCGCCCTTCGCCACAATCAAGCCGCTGGTGACATCGCGGGCGTGCCAAAATCTGGCGCCTAAACCGAGCGGCCAAGCCATTTCCGCGCCGACGTTGAAGCCCGCATCGAACTGGGCCTTAAAGCCGTAGTCAATGGCGACGCTGTGGCCATCGCTATCCTTGGCTGGTAACACTGCATCCATCTGCCACATGCCTAGCCTCGGCGTCACGTCCAAGCGATCCAAAAGCCAGGAAGGCGCCCACGACGGTGAGTAAGCAAAGGTCCAGCCGGCAGCGAAACGGTTCCAGGCGAGTTGGTAGGTCTTCGCTTCGAATTCTTCCTTTTCCTTCGGAATGACATCAAACTCGCCGCTCAGTCCCCGCCAGGCGCCGGCGCGAGCCTGGGCTGCGCCGAGCACCCGCCGCATCTTGGGCAACAAAATCGTTTCAGGATCGACCAGCGAGGTGCCCATGGCGGCCTGAAAAAATGTCGTTCGACCGGGTGCGACCGATTTAAGAAATCCGGCGCCCGCCACCTGCTCCACTCCGAGATCCGCCCGCGCTCTTATGGCGTCCTCGACGAGGGCGCGGTAGTCGTTCGCCACCAGGCGCGTCTCGGTGGCGGCATGGGCAAAAAGCGGCAAATCGTTCGGCAAAACCTTGCCAGAAAGGTCCGTCTCCCAAGCCAGATCGTTCTTCCGCGGAGCGGCGCCTCCCGCCACTTTTGGCGTGGTCAGGCGGCCTTTACCGAAAAACTCGCTGCGCCAGATGTTGGTTTTCGCTTCGATTTTAAGCGTAAAGAGATAGATTGTGGCCGCGGGCTCAGGCAATTTCACGTAGCGGTTGACGCGGCGGCGAGCGGGTATCAGGGAGGGTATGGTCGATTCGTCGGGCTTGACCTTGACGATGAACGGCATTTGGTCGAGCAGCGTCCAGACCAACACCTCCGCAACGTCCGGATCGGCCAAGAGATCGGCTAAAGGCTCTGCATTTGGATCGAATGTCGTCGCGGCGACAACCTGAGATTTTCGGATCTTAGCCGCTTCAGAAGGTGCTTGCAGTTCGATGCGCGCGTCGATGAGACCGGCGCTTCTGTGCCGCACACGGAGGGTCCACGCCAGTTGATCGGGAGACGGCGGAGACACCGGCTTGTCGCAGTCAAAGGTGTCGAAGACACCGTAGCCGTACGGGCCGGCAAAGAGCTTGCCAAGGGCCTGGCAAGCGGCGGCAGTCGCTTCGGCTGGCCCCTTGGGCAGATTCACGTGCAAATGCAGAACGTCGACCGCGACATCCGGCGCGGCCAAGGCAAGCGACGACGCCGTCATTCCCAGGGAAAAAATAAGCGATTTCGGGCTTGGGAACATGCCCAAGTATTATATCACACTCCGCCCAGGAGTCTTACCAGATACAAGCCGCCTGAGTTAGCTGATCGGTCCAGCCCGTGCCACTTTTACAAATACAAATCTTGTACGCTGACGTCATGGCGAGTGACGCGTCATGACTCGCATCGCAGGTCGCCGGTGCACCCGCGTTCTTTGCAAGGCGCATGAATCCGTTGATGTCGAGCGTGGCTTGGGGCGATGTCGTGCCGATACCGACTTTACCGCTGATTACCGACAAAACTTCTGTGGTATTGGCTTCAAGCAGGCGAAACCGACCTTGATAAGCCTGAACCGTCCAGTCCTTGGTGTACGCCAGAAGAGTAGTGTCTCGGTCTTGTATCTGTATCAGCGGTTGCGTACCATTTAGATTCATGCGGCCGTCCAAGTAAGCCCCGGCGCCAATGTCGAGCTGAAACGTCGGATTTGTCGTGCCAATGCCGACTTTACCTGAGCTGTCGAGCCAAAGCTGCCCGTTGTTGGCTGTCGCACCATTCCTGCCCTTGAGCTCCAACGCCTGCTGATCGTCGGCACCGTCGCGCACGGCACTTATAACACCCCCGTAAATTAGGCTGCCGGCCGCGTCCTTCATGCCAAGGTAAATGCTACTGGTGAAGCCGTCGACGATATCGCCGCTCGAGATCGTCGCGAAGCGGGCGGCACCGATCTCGGTCGAGACGCCGGTAGTCGACTTCTGAATGTCAAGCAGCTCCCCGGGACTTGTCGTTCCGATGCCGACGTTACCCGCGGAATCGATTCTCATGCGTTCGACACCGACGCCGAAGCGGAGCGGACTTGCGGTTTTCGAGCCAAAAAAAACAGAGTCAGAGACCGGGTCGTAATTCCAAAAGGCAAGCTGTAGGGAATTATCTGAATTGCTCATCCGGATGCGGATTTCATCGGTTGAGACGCCCTGGAGCACTTGCAGGCCGTTTTTCGCAGCAAGACTAAAATCACCGCCGCCGAAAGCCATTGCGTCGGAAAGGCCGGCGTTAACCTTCGACGCTTTTACGACTCCCGCAACGGTAAGCATTTGGCTAGGATCAGTCGTCCCGATGCCGACGTTGCCACCGCCATTGAAAATCGCGTCATAGTTTCTCGCCCCACCCGTCACCGACGAAACCATCAAGCCCACGTTCGTTGCGCCGGTTCCAGACCAAGCCCCATCCGATATGATGTTGATGCCAGATTTGATCAGCGAGGCTGTCGTGGACGTGGCGGTATTCATCACCTTAATGCCACTAAAGTCGGCAATTTTTGGTCCAAGTGGAACTGAAGAAGCGTACACTTCAAGTTGATTTTCTGGCAGCGTCCGAAGGCCGCCTGCCCCCATACTGACATGACCTGTGCCGTCTGAACCTCTGATCGTCATGTAGGTTGAGGCGCCAAACCAGCTGGTGAAGCGTAAATCTGCCTTGCCGTCGTAAACATTTGGCTGACCGAACTGAATGTTGTTGGCGTCTGAGCCTTGAGAGTCAGCCAGCAATTTTATGCCAATGTTTTTCGTCGAATTGGTTGCTGCGATCGATCCGTTAGCTACTTCCAGGGCTTCGATTGGAGTTGTCGTGCGAATGCCGACGTTGCCATTGCCAAGAATCGTCATCGACGTCGCCGGCGCCCCCCCACTCGCCGTCTTGAAGTCGATGCGAGAACTTCCTGTGCCATTGGCGGTACCGGACGCAAGAGTGAGATCGCCGCCGCTCAGGTTTGAGCCGGTGGTGCCGCCGGCCTGGATTGTCAGGCCGTTGCCGGCGGTCGCCTGCGACTGGATCGTGATCGCCCGGTTCGCGCCGGCACCAAAGAGAAGGTCCGAACCTGTCGCGGTCGTGCCGATGCTCACGCCTGCGACGTTAGTCAGAGTGCTCGCACCCCAATTGGAGGTGCCAGAAGTCGAAATGAAGTTAGTGGCGCGAACGGTGCCATTGACGTCAAGCGTATAGCCGGGCGCGGTCGAGCCAATGCCGACGTTGCCGTCGGAGTTGACACGCATTCGCTCGGTAACGTTCGCAGGACTAGACCTTGTAAATAGACGAATGGCGTTAGCCCTTGATCCAGTGCCCTCGCCGTAGGCAATGATATTCACACGCCCGCCGTCGTTCGAACCGACGCCAAAGTTAGGATACATTTCAATGGATGCGCCGCCGTTCGCGCCATCAAAAGCATCCACGTTCGATTGCCAAACAACGCCATAATATGGCCCGACAGCGGCTCTTGATGGCTTAATAAAAATGTGATTAGTCGATAAGTCGTTGTTGAAGAGAAGATCAGAACTGAGCTGAACCGATCCGACGACGTCAAGCTGTGTTGCAGGGGTCGATGTGCCGATGCCGACGTTACCCGCTCCAGTAATCCTGACTCGCTCCGTGGCGTTCGTATTGAGCAGTAGATTTCCGGTCGCCGTCAAATTTTCAATCTTTAAGTTTTCGTCGGTCCCGGACAAGCCACCACCAAAGTAATCGAACTGAATTACTGCCGAGCCGCCCGTGCCCGAGTTGGCAAGTCCGAGATAACTACCACCACGGGTCGATACCCCCCCGTTCGAATGGTCTATCGTTATCCCAGCGTACGGATACCCTGTTGTCCCAGTTGAGGTGTGCTGAACGTATATTAGGGGCGCGTTGCTAGTCGAGGTTCCAGCCTCGTTAAACGCGACCGTTAGTTTGTTCGAAGGGGCCGTGGTTCCAAGCCCGACTTTGCCCGCCGCATCGATCGTCACCGCCGTCCCCGTTGCGTTGTCGTCGATACCAGTTGACGAAAAATTACTAATGACGCCGCCATCGATCTTGTCGCCACTGATGGCATCGTTAGTGAGGCCGGTCAGTGAAGTGATGTCGCCGTTGGCGCCCGCTGCCGCTTTGGCCGCGAAGCTGTCATAAGCAGCCTTGGACACCAAGCCGCCCGTTACGCCCGCTGCTGACGCCAGCGGGAGGTTCAACGTGTGGTTGTTGGCAGCCGAGCTCCATGCGGGAGCAAGACCGCTCGTGCCGATGGCGAATGACTGGGCGTTGCCCAACTGGCCGTTGAGGCTCGTAAGTCCCGAGCCCGCCACACCCAGCGTCACCGGAACCGAGCCAGTCCAGTATTTGATTTGTCCGCTGCTTTGGTTGTACCAAATCCGACCCGCATCGGCTGATCCCAACGTCGCAACAAAGGCCGCCTCCGTGCCCACCGTCTGGCTATTGAAATGGCTCGGATTTAGCGGCGCTTGCCATATGAAATTGCCGCTGCTGTTCTTGGTCAGAAACTCACCGGCCGCGGGAGTGGACGTCGGACCTACTGTAAGTAGGCCGTCGCTGTCATAGCCGATCGTTTTGCCGTCAACTGGCACTTTGAGAGCATAAGGGACGGGACTCAAAGCCTGGCGCGGGTAGACCCGCTTATGGGTGACATCGTTGACTTGGATGAATGCTGCGGTGCTGGTGTCGGGAAAGACGACGTGAAACTTGGCGTCGGGAAGTGCCAAGGGCAGGTTGAAAACGCCATCGTCAAGAACAACATTGTCGAGAACGAGCGGGTCGACGTTGACCTCGTCGTCACCGCTCGGACTGCGAAAGAA
>JAYWBY010000718.1:0-8139 GCA_043781115.1 Pseudomonadota bacterium | reverse complement strand
TTCACCGAAGTCCGAAGGGTTCCCGTAAACTCAGAATATATCCGATGGCTTACGGCTTGTCCAAGAAGGCTGCGGCGCGTCTTGGGATTAAGCGCCTGAAGGCATTGGAAAAAGGTGAGGAACGTGGCAGGAATGCAAAAGGTTGAACAGTGGTTATGGTTAGCGTGTCAGTGATCTAATTTATAGAAATCCTGCGTGCCATAAAGATCACCGGAAGCGGTCCTGAAGACGCCGACTCCGAGGCCCGCGAACTGCCCCAGCATGTTGGCCCGGTGACCGCTGCTGTTCCACCACTGGACGGCCAGGCGCCGACCGACTTCGACCGCGTCGAGGCTACCCGCCGGTCCGAACATTGCGACGTTTTCACCGGCGATCCACACACCGTCCATCGAGCCGAATTCACCCTTGTAAGTCGTCGTCCGCAGGTCAGGGAAGCCATCATGACCGATGTCGCCCCGGTCGCCCTGCACCTTCGACCAGCTGCGCGCGACGAAGCCCATGCGACCGCTGACGGTCAATTCGGGGAGGCCGTTCTGCACGCGGTATTGGTTGTTGAGGCGGATGATTTCCTGCTCGGCCGCGCACGCAAAGGCGTCACCGTGATAGCAAGTACCGTCGGTGTCGCCAGCCAGCGCCGAGCCACCCCCGCCTTCTGCCTTGGTCCGGGACAAGCTGCCGCAACCGGCCAGGCCAAAAGCCAAGGACGCCGCGGTGAGTTTGCAAATGAATTTCATACCAGCATTCTCCTAAACAAAAAAATCGGGCCCAGCCCACCATGGCGGCGGGCGCCAGCCGAGCCCCCACTGTGGGACTGGCCGGCGGCTTACTTCAGGCGCCTGGGAACGACGCGAAAGTTAGAAATTTTCGATGAAACGCCAGGTCGACTCGGTATTTTCCGTGACGACGTCGTCGTTGTTTCCGGTAAGGGCAAAGTTGCGACTGACCTCGATGGCGATCGCGGTCGCGTGGGTCTTCCAATAGTAGTAGTCGGCGCTCGACCCCTTCGCGACGTAGATCGTGTCGGCGATCGAGCCGTGCGCGAAGCGGTTGATTTCCGCCATGCTGGTCGTCAGTTGGTCCATGGCAGAATAGTCGGCTTGGGGGACGCGGTCATAGGTCCAGGCCCAGGGGAACATGATCATGCTCGCGGCGGCATGGATGTCCATCGTGCCTTTGATGCCGGGATGAGCGTGAAAGAATTGGACGATGTCCTTCGTACAGCCGCTGACCGGCTCTTTGTTCGGCAGGCTGGGATAGGCGAAATCGCGGTTCGGGTCGACGCCGTCGACGTAGCGCGAGCGGTTGGCGTAACCGTCGACGCAAACGGCCGGCACCCAACGAATGACGTGGTTGTCGAGCATCGCCGTCAGGCGCGGATCGGTGCCGTGGCCCATGAGCAATTTCTCGATCAGACCGAGGGTCACTTCGACCGTGATGACTTCGTCGCCGTGGGTCGCCGAGGTGATCATCAGTTCGGGTTTTGATGCGTCGGGAGTGTTGACGTCGTTAGCCATCGTCAAGAAGTACTCGGGACGACCGGCGCGCGACGTGCCGTAGGTCTCGAGCTTTACGAGATTCGGGAAACGGGTGACGAACGAGCGGAGGCGCTGCTCCATCGACGGCACGTCGGCAAGACTTTCCGGCATCGCCTTGACGTCGGCGTCGAGGTCGGCTTGGAGAAGCTCGGCCGAAGGATAGAGGCTTAGCAGTTCATGGGCCTTGGACTCGGGAACGACCAGTTCATAGCCCTCGCCTTTCGGGCGCAAGACTTCGAACCGGTCGGCAAGCACTTGCATGACTTGTTCGGACTCGGGTTGAACGAAATAAACGGCGAGCGTCTCGGCGGGCGCGGCCCCGGCCGAAGCACTCGAACACACTCCTGCCACGCCAAGGCCAATGGCTCCAATAATGAATCGACGCATGGTTCCCCCCGAAACGTTCGTCATGAAATGCGATGTTCTAAGAATGTGTTACGATGATCCGGCGCTCGGCGCAACCCGATAAGTCCAGGATGCTGATATGAAAAGGGAGCGGCACTTGATCGCCTTACGAGTGACCATGGCGCTCGCGGCCGCGCTAAGCTGGGTCGGCCCACTGGCTGGGGCCCCTCTCACAATCTCATATATCGAGCGCGCCCCCTACTACTTCACCGACAAGGGCCAGCCGACTGGCACGCTGCTGGAGAGTTTCGCGCAGTTCGGTGCAGCCTTCGCGCGCGACGATCGCTACATCGTTGCGAAGGCCACGATGGATAGCATCAACTCCGCGATTCAAAAGCTCTACCCGGACATCTGAGCATGCTGTTCAACTCGTACTTTTTTATTTTCGTCTTTTTGCCAACGTGCCTCGTGGCTTTGCTCGCCGCCCGCCGGTGGTCCACCGTGGGCGGGGAGTTGGCGATCCTCGTCGGCGCGTCGCTGCTCTTTTACGGTTGGTGGAGCTGGGCAGACCTAAGCATCCTCTCGGCTTCCGTCGCCATCAATTACTTCCTGGCCCTGATTATCGGAAGGTCCGAGCAGCGCTTTCGGCATCCGTTTTTGGTCCTGGGCATCGCGACCAATTTGCTCGTCCTAGGGTACTTCAAGTACTTCAATTTTTTCACGAAGACGCTGAACGCCGTCTCGCCGACGCCCTGGTCCCTGCACGACGTGGCGCTACCACTGGCCATCTCCTTTTTCACGTTTCAGCAGATCGCCAACTTGGTCGACGTTTACCGCGGCCATGCCGCGGAGCGGAATTTGCTTCGCTACGCTTTTTACGTCACGTTCTTTCCTCATCTCATCGCCGGACCGATCGTTTATCATCGCGACCTCGCGCCCCAAGTCGAAGATACCGGACGACGGGCCAAGCTGCTCGAGAACCTCAACGTCGGCTTGACCTACTTCGTAATAGGCCTCGTGCAAAAGGTCCTCATTGCCGATTTTCTAAGTCCCTATGCAGCGGAGGTTTTTCAAGCTGCGGCCACTGCACGGCCCCTATCGGCGATCGACGCATGGGGAGGCGCCGTCGCCTACAGTTTTCAGATCTATTTTGACTTCAGCGGGTACTCGCTAATGGCGGTCGGCCTCGGCCGAATGTTCGGTTACCGCTTTCCGCAAAACTTCGCCTCGCCTTACAAGGCGCTCGGCTTCATCGATTTCTGGAAGCGCTGGCACCTGTCGCTCAGTCGTTTCTTCAGAGACTACGTCTATGTCCCACTCGGAGGTAGCCGCGGCGGCAAATTCAAACAGGCCCGCAACGTCCTATGTACCATGGCGCTTGCTGGACTTTGGCACGGCGCTGCTTGGACGTTCGTGTCTTGGGGCCTGCTTCACGGATCGTTGATCGCCGTGAATCACGTCGTCCGAGGAACGGACCTGGGTCGTCGCACCGCCCGCTGGGGCGAGAGGGGCTTTGGACGCGTTTTGCTTCGCGGCGGAATGTTCGTGGCTCTTACCCTGACTTGGGTCGTCTTTCGGTCCGAGAACTTGGCGACCCTGAGCGCGGTGGGACGCTCCCTTTTGTTTTTGTGCGACCAACCGCTTCAACCACGCTACCTCGAGGATGTGACGACGCTCTGCGCGGTCTTCCTGGCGCTCTTTGTCGTGGTCTGGGGGCTGCCGAACGCCGCCGAGATGGTCGACGGCGCCCGCGACGGGGATGAGCGGGTAGCCATCTTTGCTTGGCGTCCGACGGCCTTCTCGGCGATGGTTCTGGGAGTTGCCTTCGTGCTCTGCATCTTCAACCTGTCGCGAGCCAACGAATTCATTTATTTCTTGTTTTGAGGGTTACCATCGAACAACGGCGCTATTTGCTCGTCTTTAGCCTCACCGTCGCGCTGGTCTTCTCCGGCGGGGCGGCGCTTTCATACTTCGGCGACTCGTTCGAGCAATTCGAACCTTACCAAATGCTCACCGCTCACCAATTGAAAAAGGCTCGGGACGCGCGGGGTATCGACACCTTGCTGCTCGGCGACAGTGCGATGGGCAATGCCATCGACGCGGGCTACTTTAGCGAATTGACCGGCACCCGCGCGCTGAACCTGGCGTTCACCGAGAACTTCGGCTTCGCCTCCGACTACAATCTCTTGAAGGCGCTAGTTCGAACCAACCCGGTAAAGCACGTCATCCTAATGCATACACCGCACACTTTCGCCCAGCGCTTTACCTTGCGGGGGTATTTCCTGACCATGAGCGGGCCGAGTGATCTTACCGATCTCGGCGGGGTGGACGCCGCGAAACTCTTCGATGCATTGACGGAAGTCTTTTTGACGTTTCGCACTCAAAAGGTCCTGCAGACGGTCTGGCGACGACTGACGAACGAGAGAACCGCTAATTGGCGACAGACGGCGAGCTACCTCGCAACCAACGACTACGTGCCCCAAGGCGCCGCCCTCCAAAGCGTGAGTGAGTTCGCCGGACGCATTTTAGCCGACAAGATCGTCGAGGAAAAGTTGTATTTCCTGCGAAAGATTGCCGCGACCTGTCAGGAACGCGGCATCAAGCCGATCTACCTACATGCACCGCTGGTCTCCGGGGCGCTCGAAGCCTCGCGTGAGTATTTGGCCCGGGTGAACGTCGAGGTGAGAAAGCTGGGATTCGTTACCGTGGACGGCGCACTGCCGCTGTCGCAGGAGACGGTTGGCGATGAATTCGATCATGTGGCGCCTAAGGTCAAGCGCCAGTTCACCAAAGCGTATGCCGCGGAGCTCGAACCTTTGATCACGCGCTGATCCAGCGACTCAGAACTTCTCGAATGAGATGTACGTAGTCGCGGACTTCAGGGTGCCGGAGGTCGGAGCCGAGTTATTCTTCGCGAAGTGATTGTAAGTGAGCACGAAACGGAAGGTGTCGCCCGCTGCTCCGGTCCCTTGATAAACTTTCTCGGACGAACACGTAATCGTGGCTAAACCTCCGGCACCGCACGAGGTAAAGTCGACGGCGACGTTATTTCTAAAGATGGACATCTGCAGATAGGGCTTGCCGTCGGTGTTCCCTGGGATGGCGAGAACGGCCCGGTACTTCACCAGGAAGTTCCCTCCTTCCCGAATGGTGAGCGTTTTCGTCGAGATGTCATACTCTGCCTGTCCATCCGCGGTGATGTTATCCCACGCAATGTCGGTCGCCGTTTCGCCCGCGATGACTTGGCCGGTGTTGTTCATCTCCGCCAAGAATTTGGTGTGACCCTGGCTGACGCGGTTGATTTCCTTCCAGCCGTCCGGCAAGGCCACGAACTCCAAGAGGTCGCCGGCGGCGACTTTGAAATCGGCGCCATGGACCAGGAGCAGCTTAGGGGTCGCCGTGGAATTGTGGAACAGCGGCGAGCCGGTAAAGTAGAGGGCCACGCGGGTGCCCGTAGGCGCAGGACTTAAGTGAGAGATGGTCGTGCCACCCGTGACCGTAAAGAAAGACCCATCGGCCGGAACGGAGAGGGTCGAGGCGGCCGAGATGGACGTGCCCTCTTTGCCTTGGGCGAAGTCCGCTTCGGACGCCACGTCGGCCACGTCGACGCGACCGTTGCCGTTGTGGTCGTAGTCAGCCGCCTTCATGTCGCCGCCTGGTGGTGGCGCGGCGGCGTCGCACTTCTTCGTGCCCACCTGCTTGTCGCCGTTGGCGTCGACGTAACTGACGTTAGCGCAGACGCCGGCGGGATCGAGCGTGATCAACGGTAAGCCGGCCTTGTCGGCCAGCGCGAAGAGCTTCAGGTGCTGTTCGGTGCCGTCTTGGCTCGCGACGAGGTCACGGAAGCCGAAGGGAACGCCGTCGGGAACCACGAAACTGGCGGACGAGTCGCTTTTCACGTCGAGCTTGCCGACCGCGGTGTTCGCCAAGGCGAGTTTCATCGTCGGGCGAAAGTTTTTGCCGGAGAGCACGACGGTCGCGCCGGCGCCGGCAACATAAGGCCGCACGTCGTCGAGTTGGAGGGGAGAGGCATTGGCGACGGCCTTGGTGACGATCGGAGACGTCGTCGCGACTTCCTTGGGCTCTTCGATCGGTTGATTGACGGTGGCGAGCTGATAGGCGCCGAAGTACTTGGTTTTGAACTCGGCCTTGCCGTTGGCGATGGTGATTTGCGAAGTCGGGATGATGCCGCCGATCAGGTCCGCAGACGTCGTTTTATTTACTTTGTAGAGCACGATGTAGTACTTGCCGCCCTCGAGGTTCAGACCGCTGCCGTCGCTGATGGCGATGGCGACCGTGAACGGTTGGGCCGCGTCCATAAGTACGCCGGTCGATATGACGACGGTGGCGCTGGCCGCGGCCAAGCCGGCATCGGCGCTGACTCCGAGTTCCGTTTCGAGGCCCGAGTTGGCCAGCGGAGCGCCTTCTTCCACGGTGACGCTGGTGCTGATGGCCAAAGAGCCCGGCGGAAAGGCGATCGACGAGCCGGCAATGTTGCTCGAGGCGCTGGCTTGCACCACCTGCGTCGCGCCGCTCGATCCATCGAGAGAGGCCGTCAGCACTCCATCGACGTCGCTAGTGACGGTGGCTGCCTCTTGCGAGCCTTTGTTCGTCAACGACGCTTGGCCCTTCTGCTTGAAGAAGCCGGGACCCGAGAGACATCCCGCTAGGGTTATGACGGCCACGCCGACGACGGACAGTCTAAGTACCTTGCTTCCCATGCCGAACCTCCTACGCCTGACTGGCTAAGGATGCGTCGGTATTATCTCTGAAAACATTAGGTTACGTCCCACTCCCCGGCTTGGTCCGCAGGCAAACTCCCGGACCTTGCACAACCATTGCACCGCGTTTCCGCGGCCTTTCCACGCCTTGGCCACGCCCCTGCCAAACCGCGCACCGAAGATGGGTATGTGTTGCAAACAACCACAACCCGTCCATGCGAGGGCCGCACATGATGAACTTCTTCGATGAAATCAGAAAGAGGATGGAACGCTCGATCTTCCTACGCCTGATGCTACTCGGCTTCCTGATGCTGATTTTGCAGATACCGATCCTCGAAATCGTCAGCACCATCAACGAGCGGCAGATGACGCGCGAGACCGCGGCGGCCGACATCACCAACACTTGGGGCGGGCGCCAGGTGATCGCGGGTCCCGTGCTGTCGATTCCTTACGTCGAAAACTGGCGCGACGAAAAAAACCACCAGCACCAGTCGATTCGCCACGCCTTCTTCCTGCCGGAGAAGCTCGTCATCAAAGGCGACGTCAAGACCGAGAAGCGCTACCGCGGCATTTTTGAAATACCTCTCTACATGGCGTCGCTGGAAATCGAAGGCGACATGGGCCAACCGAGCTTCGGCGAATGGCCGATCAACGGCGAAATTCTTTGGGAGAGCGCCTCGCTCGTCGTCGGCATCGCGGATCCGAAGGCGATCCGTGAACAAATCTCCCTGCAATGGAACGACAAACACTTGGCGTTCGAACCCGGCCAAGACGGCGTCCAGTTCCTTGCCGCCGGCATTCAGTTGAAAATTCCCGGCCTCCGCAATTTGAAAGGCGACCAAAAGCATCACTTCAAAATGTCGATGGTCCTCGGCGGCAGCAACGATCTGCACTTCTTGCCCTTCGGCACCGTCACGGACGTCGACTTGAAATCGGAATGGCCGGACCCGAGCTTCTCCGGCTCCTATCTCCCGGCCTCGCGGGAAGTGTCTAGCGCCGGCTTTTCGGCCAAGTGGCATGTCCTGCACTTGGCGCGCAACTACCCCGACCGCTGGCTCAACGACGACGTGAAATTGCCGACTCTCGAAGCTTCGGCCTTCGGCGTCAGCTTCCTCTCGCCGGTCGAATCCTATACGGCTTCGACTCGCTCCGTGAAGTACGAGATCTTGTTCGTCAGTTTGACCTTCCTGGTCTTCTTCCTCTTCGAACTCTTCCAAAAACTGAAGATTCACCCCGTGCAGTACCTCTTGGTAGGCTCGGCGCTTTGCATCTTCTACCTGCTCCTTCTTGCCTTGTCTGAACACGTCGGCTTCGGCGTCGCTTATGTAACGGCAAGCCTCGCGGTAATCGGCGTCGTCTTCGGCTACAGCTTGAGCATCTTGAAAAAGTTCCGTTTGGCCGTGCTCGTCGCCGCGCAACTCGCCGGTCTGTACGCCTTCTTGTTCGTGCTCCTTCAGATCCAAGACTATGCCCTGCTGGTCGGCTCGGTCGGCATGCTCTTCGTCCTGGCAGTGGTCATGTACGTCACGCGCAAGATC
>JAYWBY010000717.1:0-2918 GCA_043781115.1 Pseudomonadota bacterium | reverse complement strand
CCCAGGAGCTATTATGGACGCCGAACTAATCGTCTTCGCAGGCAACGCCAACAAGCCCCTTGCCGAGAAGATTTGCGATTGGTTGGACATGCCTCCCGGGGAAGCGACGGTCTCCGCCTTCTCCGACGGCGAGACGCGCGTCGAGTTGAACGCCAACGTCCGCGGCCGCGACGTCTTCATCATTCAGCCGATCTCCAACCCGGCGAACCATCACCTCATGGAAGCGCTGATCATGGCGGACGCCGCTCATCGCGCCTCCGCCGCGCGCGTCACGCTCGTCGCGCCTTACTTCGGCTATGCCCGCCAAGAGCGCAAGAGCGCCCCGCGCACGCCGATCTCCGCGAAACTCGTCGCCGATTTGATCCAAGCGGCGCATTTCGACCGCGTTTTGACGCTCGAACTACACACCTCCGCGATCCAGGGCTTCTTCAACATCCCCGTCGATCATCTCTATGCCAAGCCAATCTTCAGCAACTACTTCCAGCGCCTCGACAACCTCGCGGTGGTGTCCCCCGACGCCGGCGGCGTCGAACGCGCCCGCGCCATGGCAAAGCACTTCAATTGCGCGCTGGCCATCGTCGACAAGCGCCGCGACAAGCCGAACGAGAGCGCCGTCATGCACATCATCGGCGACGTCAAAGGCAAGAACTGCCTGATCATCGACGATATCGTCGACACCGCAGGTTCGATGACTAAAGCGACGGACGCTCTCCTCGTCGCCGGCGCGCTAACCGTGCGCGCCGCCGTCAGCCATCCGGTGCTCAGCGGCGCAGCGATCGAAAATCTCCGGAAATCGCATTTGAAAGAGCTCGTCGTCACGGATTCGATCCAGCTGACGCCCGAAGCCCAGCAGTGCGAGAAAATTACGCAGTTGGGCATCGCCGAACTGATGGGCAAAGCCATCCGCCGCATCCACAACGACGACTCAATCAGCGCTCTTTTTATCTAAGTAATTGATAAAATTTACATAAACAGTGGTTGAAAGCGCCAGGGGTTCCCGCTATAACCCTAGGCTCGCATTCGGAGACTTTAGCGATGTCAGACAAGAAAAACCTGGTTATTGAAGCGGCAGTTCGTCAATTGGTCGGCAAGTCCAACACGCGGAAAATCCGCGCTGCTGGCAAAGTGCCCGCCGTGCTCAACCACAAGGGCAAGACCCAAGTGCTCGAGCTTGACCCGAAACTGCTTTCCAAAGCGTGGCAAGGCGACAAGATGTTCGACATGGTCCTCAACGGCCAAACGAAGACCGTCAAGATCACCGAACTGCAAATCAACGCCGTCAAACGCGTTGCCCTGCATGTGGACCTTACCTACGTCGAATGAAGCTGCTTGTCGGTCTAGGAAATCCAGGTCCCAAATATGAGACCACTCGGCACAACGCCGGATTTCTCGTGATCGACCTGCTAGCCGAGGACGCAGGCATCTCCTGGGAAAGCGGCACGAACCGCTTCGGCGGCGAGATGGCGCGAGGCAACCTGCACGGTGAAGCGTGCATTCTGTTAAAGCCGATGACTTTCATGAATCTAAGTGGAAAATCCGTAGGCGAAGTCATGCGCTTCCTCAAGATCGAGGCGCAAGACGTCGTCGTGCTCCATGACGAGATGGACGTGCCGGCAGGCAAGGTCAAGGCTCGCGTGGGCGGTGGAGCCGGCGGTCATAATGGCATCCGCAGCATCATCGAGTGCACGGGCAACGCGGAATTCCACCGGATCAAGTTAGGTGTCGGTAGGCCCCCCGAACAATGGGCGGGCGCGGACTGGGTGTTAGGCGAAATGAGCGACGAAGAGTTGCTGGTTTTGCAGAAAGATATGTTAGAAGGCGTCAATCTTCGGTTGAAGCAGATCTTCGAACAGAAGACGGCTTGAGCCGAAGTGTTTACTCTCTTGCTGGCTCCGAGAGGGCTGGCTGATAACCCACAAGGGAGATGGATTTGTTAAGGGAATACGATTTCACGATCATCACCAAGGGCGACCTGAACGAAGGCGACAGCGCGAAAGCCGTGTCGACTTACGAAGCTCTGATGACCAAAGACGGCGGCGAGATTCTGAAGCGCGACGACTGGGGTTCGAAAAAAATGAACTACCCCATCAAGAAGTCGTTCCGCGGCAACTACGTCAACTACGACTTCGTCGGCACTCCCGAGAACGTCGCCGAGATGGAACGCCTGATGCGCATCGACGACAACGTCCTGCGCCATCTGATCGTCCGCACCGACGAGTCCGAAGGCAACATCGACGTGTCGGCCAGGAAGCTCGAGTTGGCGAAGCAAGAGAAGGAAGCTCGCGAACGCGAAGCCGAACAACGTCGCCGTAAAGAATGATGTCCCTTCGGGTCATGAGGAATCTGTAATGAAAGTTATTCTTGTCCAAGAAGTGTCGAACCTCGGCTCGATCGGCGACGTCGTCAACGTGCGCAACGGTTATGCCCGCAACTTCCTCGTGCCGCGGGGCCTCGCCGCCGTCGCCAGCGCCGCGAGCGAGCAAGCCCTGGCGCACCACAAGCGCGTCCTCGAGAAGCGTCGCGAGAAAGTCCTCGCCGGCGCCAAGGGCATCGCCACGGCGATCGAGAAGACCTCCGTCACGGTCACCAAACAGGTGGGCGAAGACGAGAAGATCTTCGGCTCGGTCACCACGGGCGAGCTCGAAGCCTTGCTGAAGGCCGAGGGCATCGAAGTGTCGAAGAAGGACATCACCATTCTTGAAGAGATCAAGAAGGTCGGCGTATACTCGGCTCAGGTGAAGCTGCATTCTGAAGTTACGGCAAAGTTCAAAGTCTGGGTTGTCGCCCAGTAATTGACCTTGCGCCAGCGGACGGCTGAAGGGGACTGTCGGTTAGAGACGACCCCTTAGGCCTTGCCGCGTCAAGAACGGACGACGAACGATGAGCAGTTCAGCCATGGCGCCCCCGCATTCTGTTGA
>JAYWBY010000716.1:0-8158 GCA_043781115.1 Pseudomonadota bacterium | reverse complement strand
CGCGGCGTCACGGCGAGCGAGCAAACGAGCCTCTACTTCCAAGGCCAGAGCGCCACGGGCACGATGCGTTCGAACTTCACCGGCCCGATCGACCAGGACTACCAGATTCGCGACACTCTGGGTCTGACGAGCGTCGTCTGGTCGCCTTGCGGCGCCCAACGCGCGCTGAACATCAACACTCAGCTCATCGTATCGTCGACCTCCGGCGGCCACGGCATGATCACGCTGGACGGCGGCCTTTCGGGCGCCTTGCCGGGCGGCGTCAGCAACCTGAGGCTCCAATGGAGACGCTGCCGCTAAGCATTGAGGCTTGGCGGGACCAAAGGTTTCCACTACCTTACGATCCGTGGACGACTTTACCCTCTTGAGAATCACGCGGCTCGTCGGCTCTTATAAACAGAGCCACGGCCGCGACATTTCTGAAGCCGAGTTGACGACCCAAGGCCACCTGGCCGCGACCGATCTCGACGAGCTCGTCCGCCGCGGCGTCCTCGACAAATACCAGGTGACGACCGGCAAAGGCTCGGTGGAAAACCGCTTCAAGATCCACCGCGACTGGCGGTCCTTACGTGAGCCGACTCGATGAGCGCCATACTCCTCAGCGCGCAGTCGCTGACCAAGGGCTACCATGCCCGTCGCCTGTTCACGAACCTGTCGATCGCCATTCACGAGAAGGACCGGCTCGGCATCATCGGCCCGAACGGCGCCGGCAAGTCGACCTTGCTCCGCATCATGGCGGGCCTGGAAGAAGCGGACAAAGGCGAAGTCGCCGGTCGCCGCAACCTCCGGATGACTTACGTGCCCCAGATGCCGACCTTCGGCGACAACCAAACCTGCGCCGAGGTCGTCGAGGCCGCGGTCGTCGCCGCCGGGGCGACGTCGAGTGACGCCCAGACCAAGGCGGCGATCGTCATGGGCCAGCTGGGCTTCGAGGACACCTCGAAGAAGGTCGGCCAACTCTCCGGCGGCTGGACCAAACGCTTGAGCCTCGCCTCGGCCATCGCCGCCGAGCCCGACGTTTTGCTGCTCGACGAACCGACCAACCACTTGGACCTAGAGGGCATCCTCTGGCTCGAAAAGCTGCTCAACGCCGCGCCGTTCGCTTGGGCGATGGTGAGCCATGACCGCTATCTTCTCGAACGCACCGTCGCCCGTATAGCCGAGATCAGCACGAGTTATCCCGACGGCACGTTCGTCAGCGTCGGCTCCTACTCGAGCTTCCTCGACAAGCGCGCCGAGTACTTGGCCAACCAGCAGAAGATGTCGGAAACGCTCGCCAACAAAGTGAAGCGCGAGGTCGAGTGGCTCCGCCGCGGCCCCCCGGCGCGGACGACCAAGGCGACTTACCGGATCGACGAAGCCCACAACTTGATTGGCGAGCTCGCCAAGGTGCGCGACCGTTTGCGCGGCGGCTCGACCAACATCGACTTCAGCGCCACCGGCCGGAAGTCGCGCCGCCTCTTGGCCCTCGAGCAGGTCGACAAGACCATCGGCGGGCGGCCGATTATCAAGAACTTGAACCTCGTGCTGACACCGGGCATGCGCATCGGCTTGATGGGCGCCAACGGCGCCGGCAAGACGACCTTGCTCCGCATGTTGACCGGCGACACCGAGCCGGACGCGGGCAACATCGCCCGGGCCGACGGCTTGAAAGTCGTTTACTTTGACCAAAAGCGCGCCCGCCTCGACCCCGAGAAGCGCCTGCGCGACTACTTCGCCCCGGGCAGCGACGCCGTCGTTTTCCAGGGCCGCGCGATTCACATTGCCAGCTGGGCCCGGCGCTTCCAGTTCCGCCCCGAACAGCTCGACATACCCGTCGGCGAGCTTTCAGGGGGCGAGCAGGCCCGGGCCCTCGTGGCGAAGTTGATGCTCGAGCCAGCCGACGTCCTGCTGCTCGACGAGCCGACCAACGACCTCGACATCCCAACGCTCGAGGCCTTGGAAGAGAGCCTTCAGGATTTCCCCGGAGCCCTGGTCTTGGTCTCGCACGATCGCTACTTCGTCGATCGCATCTCCAACATGATCATCGGCCTCGATGGCGACGGCAAGGTCGGGCTTTATGCGGATTACGAGCAATGGGAAGAGGCGATGGCCGCGTCGCGCCCCCCCGCCTCCCGTCAAGCCCGGACGTCCAGCGGCAAGCAGACGGCCCGTTCGGCCAACGAAAGCTCGAAGCGCCTTTCCTACAACGAACAGCGCGAGTACGACCGGATGGAAGGCGAGATCCAGACCGCCGAGCGAGTGATGGCCGAGAAGCAAGAGCTCGCGGCAGACCCGGCGATCAGTACTTCGGCTGCCAAGCTGAACGAAGCCTTCAGCCAGTTGAAAGACGCCGAGGCGAAGGTTGAGCAGCTCTATACGCGCTGGGCCGAGCTCGAGCAGAAGATCCGGGGCTAAACCCGGAAGTTAAAATAGGCGATAACAGCTTATTTTAACTAAAAATTATTGAATTCCCAAAAGAACGCCCCCCAAAACATGCTATACTGGGAGGAGTTTCCCTCGGAATAACTTTGTTTAGGTGGGCTTGCAGTTCATGCGTGATGTGAAATGGTATGTGGCTTTGATCTTCGGGGTTGCCTTGGCGGCGACCTTCTTCCACTCGTGCAAGACCTCGCCGGCGTCCAACGCCGAGGCTGAAGCGGTCGGTACGACGAATTAATAAGTCAGGCCTTTAGGCCCGGGGATTCCCATCGAGTTCCGCTTCGCGGTGCTCTGGGAATGACGGACCGTCACGCCCATGGTATGAACCGGCCCTCGCTTCACCGAAAGGACCAGATCCCTTGAGCCGCCTCGGTTTCCAGCTCCTTGCCAACGCCCCTGGGACGCGTGCCCGGGCGGCCCGCTTCACGACTCCGCGCGGGGTCTCCGTGCTAACGCCGATCTTCATGCCCGTCGGCACCCAAGCGACGGTGAAGGGCGTCCGAGCGGAGGAGCTCGAGGCCTCCGGGGCCAAGATTCTGCTGGCGAACACTTACCATCTCCTGCTCCGCCCTGGCCCGGACGTTTTTCGCAAGCTCGGCGGCATCCAAAAGTTCATGGGCTGGTCGGGGGCGGTACTCACCGACTCGGGCGGCTTCCAGATCTTCTCGTTGCCGAACGAGCGCAACATGACGGAAGACGGAGCGAGCTTCCGGAGTTACGTCGACGGGGACAAAATCCTGCTGAGCCCCGAGGTCAGCATCGAGACGCAGAAGGCCATCGGCAGCGACATCATGATGGTGCTCGACGAGTGCGTGCCGTCGACCGTCGACCACGCGGTCGCCAAGCTCGCCATGGAACGCACGCATCGCTGGGCGGTCCGCAGCCTGGCCGCCCGCGGCGACAGCCCGCAAGCCCTCTTCGGCATCGTCCAAGGCGCCTGCTACAAAGACCTCCGCAAGGAGAGCGCCAAATTCTTGACCGACCAACCGTTCGACGGCTTCGCCATCGGTGGCTTGGCCGTCGGCGAGTCGAAGGCCGAGCGGGAAGATTTCACGGCCATCACCACCGATTTCTTGCCCGAGGACCGCCCGCGCTACCTGATGGGCGTCGGCACGCCCATCGACCTGCTGGAAGCCGTACATCGCGGCGTCGACATGTTCGACTGCATCATGCCGTCTTCGCTCGCCCAGCAAGGCACCGCCTTCACCCACAAAGGGTTGATGCGCTTCCGTCGGAGCGTCTACAAGTTCGAGGACAAGCCGCTCGACGCAAATTGCTCGTGCGAGACCTGTCAAAAATACTCGCGCGCCTACATTCACCATTTGGTGAAAGCCAAAGAAGGCCTCGGCTGGCATCTTCTGGCCCGCCACAA
Organism: Pseudomonadota bacterium; assembly: GCA_043781115.1. Taxonomy (GTDB): domain Bacteria; phylum Bdellovibrionota_B; class Oligoflexia; order Oligoflexales; family CAIYRB01; genus CAIYRB01. The sequence continues at coordinate 4,365 of JAYWBY010000716.1, read as the reverse complement.
CCTCCACTTCTACCAAGAGCTGATGCGCCAAATGCGCGGCCACATTTTAGCCGGGACATTCGCAACGTATTACCAAGCGAAACGGGGCGATCTCGTCCAGAGCGATCCTGAATATCCTGTGGATATCCCGTCGCCAGCGAAGGAGAAGCCCTTACCGCGGTTGGGTAAATACGAAGTGCGCCTGTCGGAGCTCGGCTTTGGCCGGATCCACGACTTGGAATCGGGGGAAGCGATGCACCCGGCAGCGGAACCGGATAGCGAAGCCGCCGGACTTTACGTCCAGCAGTCGAGCCTCGAAGCCCGCCTGCAAGAAGAGACCGATCAGCCACTGGTGATTTGGGACGTCGGCCTTGGCGCGGCGCACAACGCCATGGCGGCGATTCGCTGCATCGAAAAAGCTGGGACCCGGCGCCCCGTGCACATCGTCAGCTTCGAAAACGACATGGACGCGCTGAAGCTCGCCAAGACGCAAATGCCGGTTTTCCCTCACCTGCAGCACGCTGCTCCCCATCATCTGCTGACGACCGGCCTCTGGCGGTCGAAGAACTTGCCGATCGAATGGTCTCTCCGCCATGGCGATTTCCTGGAAGAACTGGCGGCCGCCCACGCGCCGCACTTGATCTTTTTCGACCCGTTTTCGGCCAAGACCGATCACGCGCTCTGGACGCTTGCTTGCTTCAAGAAGGTGCGAGACGCGACGGCCGGGCACGACTGCGAGCTCTTGACCTATTCGACGTCGACGGCCGTCCGCGCCGGTTTGCTTGCCGCCGGATTTTACGTCCATCAGGGCAAAGGCATAGGCCAGCGCGCCGAAGCGACGATCGCCCTGACCCGCGGCGAACGTTTGGCCCGAGGTCAGGGCCTGGACGCCCGTTGGCTGAGCCGGTGGGAGCGCAGCTCGGCGCGTTATCCTTCCGACCTCACAGACGAGGGTCGCACCGGATTCGACGCCGCCATCCGCGGCCACTCTCAGTTCGCTCAACCGGAGCGCCCCGTTTAGGCCGAGTGGTCGGTCTCTTGCTCGACGGTTTTGAGCAGAGTCGATAGGAAGTTGCGATTTTTCGAGACGAAGCCCCGGGCGCCCTCTCCGGCGCAGCGCGCGATAGTCGCCGGATCGTCGTGGCTCGACATCATGATCGGTCGGACGTGGGGCGCGGAATGATGGATGAAGGTCAAGAGTTCGACGCCGCTTTCTTGGCCGAGCTCGATGTCCAGAAGCGCCAAATCATAGCGATTGGCTAGCAGCATTTCCCGGCATTCGGCGGCCGAAGCAGCGTAGTCGACGTCGTAGTGGCGAATTTTTCCGAGCGTGGCGTGGTAGAGAGCTTGAAGAGTAGCGTCGTCGTCGGTGACCAGGATCTTGTGGTTGTTCATGGCTTACACCTCTGCAAATGATATTGCAAAGTTGGGGCCAACGTTGGTCAGCAGACGTTAGCTTCTGATATGCCTCTAAAGCCTTGCAGCGAGGGGCTTACATGCCGAGGGGTAAAGTGTCGTGAAAAACCGACAGTCACGGATCCATACCGGTGTGCAGCAAAACTAAACCACAACCGTGCTTATTAAGCATTTGAGGTACGGATTTAGTGCAGGCGTTCGGCTAAGGACGAGCTAAGCGCTTCCTCGAGCACGGCGCGACCGACCCGCACGCCGTCGAGCGCGGCGCTGACGATGCCGCCGGCAAAGCCAGCGCCTTCCCCGGTGGGGAAAAAGCCCGGATGGCTGACCGACTGAAGGCTCTTGTCGCGTAGCATCACGATTGGCGACGAGGTTTTCGTTTCCACGCCGACGACCAAGGCTTCGGGGCTGATGAAACCCCGCATCTTCTTGTTGTACTCGACGACGGCTTGCTTCAGAGCGTTGCCGATGAATTCCGGGAGGATCTGGTCGAGGCGGGCGGAGTTGACGCCAGGCTTGTAGGTCGACTTCAGCTCGCCCTTGCTGAGGCGACCCGCCATGAAGTCGGTCATGCGTTGGGCGGGCGAGTGATAGTTGCCTCCACCCGCCTGAAATGCAGCCTTCTCGATGTCGGCTTGGAAACGCATGCCGTCGAGCGGATGGCCACGGAAGAAGTCTTCTCGCAAGACGTTGACGACGACGGCGGCGTTGGCGAAGCCGCTGTTGCGCGCGTGGTAGCCCATGCCATTGATCGCCAAGTGGCCTGGCTGGGCGCTGGTCGGCAAGAGATGGCCGCCCGGACACATGCAGAACGTCCAGATGCCGCGGTCTTGGGTGTGCGCTGCGAGTTTGTATTCGGCCGGAGGCAAGTTGGCGCAAGTACCGAATTGGATCTTGTCGATGACCTCTTGCGGATGCTCGAAGCGCGCGCCCATGGCGAAGGGCTTCGGCGCGATCGCCAAGCCGCGGTCCAGCAAAGTCTGGTAGGTATCGCGGGCCGAATGGCCTATCGCTAGGATCAAATGGTCGGTGAGGATCTTGGTGCCATCGTCAAGCTGCACTTCGTAGCGGGCGTTGCTCTGGCCGGTCTTCATGTCGACGAAGCGGCGGCCGAAGAGGAACTGCGTGCCGCGCTCTTCCAGATGGCTCCGCATGTTCTTGGCGATGCGGAGGAGGAAGTCCGTGCCGATGTGCGGATGGGCTTCGTAAAGGATCTCTTTCGGGCCGCCGAATTCCACCCATTGTTGGAAGAGGAACTTCACCAGCGGGTGGTTGCGTCCGCACGTGAGCTTGCCGTCTGAGAAGGTGCCCGCGCCGCCCTCGCCGAAGCAGTAATTGCTCTCTTCGGTGAAGCTCCCGTCCCGGCGCAAGGCGTTGACCGTGCGGAGACGCCCTTCGACTGCTTCGCCGCGTTCGACGATGATCGCGGGTTGGCCGGCGCGCGCGAGAGCGAGCGCGGCAAAGGTCCCGGCCGGACCGCTGCCGATGATGACCGGCGGGTAGCGCAGGCGAATTTTTTCGGCGCTCAAGCCTTCCATCGGATCGGAATGGCCTTCTTCCGGCGCGCGTTCGGCGGCGGAGCCCGCCGCCGAAAGTACCGCATCCTCGTCGACGACGTTGACGTCGACTTGGTAGTGGAAAAGGATGCGCGCCTTGCGGCGGGCATCGAGCGATTTCTTGCGAATCTCGACGCCGAGCACGTTGGTAACGCCAACGCCTAGTTGCGCCGCCACGGCGGCATGAAGCGCGGCTTCGGCGCTTCCGGGGCCAACGGGTACCTCGACGTCTTTCAGGCGCAGCGTCACGCGGGGCGTCCTTCATCAGGGATTCGGGGGGCCCTTTTAGCATGGATTGCAAGCGAAGTGGGGAATTTGAGGTTAAACGCCGGATTTTTAGGGGTATTTTCCAGGCCGCCTCGCCGCCCGTCAGCTACAACGGGTGATCGCCTTCAATCTCGTCTGGCTCACCTTGGCGATGAAAGCCGAAAATAGGGCCTGGTCGCCCTGGGGAGCGAGCGGATCGCCGGCTCGAGATCCCAACGCCTCGAGCTCGTCGGCCAGGCGCGCCGCCAAAACTGATTTTAACGGTTCGGCGAGCTGCTGCAAGAGATGATGACGCAATGCGTCTGGGGCGGCGCTAAGGACCGCCAACGCGTCAACTGCGGTTTGCTCTTGGAACGCTCGCTTCAAAACCTGCTCGGATACGCCGCTGATCAGCTCCGGTCGGTGACTCGGAGGCGACTCGGGCCCTGGCGGACTTTGGCTTTGACTCTCGGCCTGACGGAGTCGGCCCGCCGCGAGTTCCTTCTTCTGAAGCTTCGATTGCTCGGCATTCTCGGCGGCGAGCGGGCGTTCGTCGATGTCCTGCTCGAACAAGCGGACGGCTTGCTCGCCGTGGCGTTTGAACCGAGTTTTAAGGCGTTCCCGCATCCTGAGTTCTTCCGTCGAACAATCGGCCGCGAGGACTTCGGCGCCTTCATTAAGCTCGCGTTCAAGTTCGAGGGCCAAGTCGGCTTTTCGCTGACGCCATTCGCGATCTTCCCGGTCGCTCAGAGCCTCCTGAAAGGTCGCGCGTTCGGCTTCTTGCTTCGCCATCGCCTTGCGCTTCTGCCGCGCCGCTTCGCTGAGGAGGCGCTGCTCTTCGGCAAGCCGCACCATCCGGCGTTGCTCGGCTTGGACGCCTTCGAGCTCCAGGCGCTCGGCCAAGAGCCGCTCCATCTCCCGCGCCAACTTTGCCTCTTCTCCCTGCAGGCGCTGCTGAGAAGCCCATTGTTCAGCCTGAAGCGCCTCTTCGAGGCGTTTCGCCGCCTGCGCCTGTTCGAGGTCGAGGCGAGCGGAGCGGCGGCGCTCGAGTTCGACCCTCTCCTTGCTTTGGATGTCGCGGAGCCTGGCGTCCGCTGCTTGGCGCTCGGCTTCCAGGGCCTCGGCTAGCCGCGCCTTCGCGGCGCGCAGTTCTTCTTCTTGGGCCAAA
>JAYWBY010000715.1:0-8208 GCA_043781115.1 Pseudomonadota bacterium | reverse complement strand
TGGAACGAAGGTCAGCTCATCAAGTCGCGCTCTTCAGGTACATTTTCATTTGTTGTCGTTGTTTTGGCAGCTGCTTGCTGTGGACAGTAAGCCGGACGCGAAAAAGAAGAAGTGACGGCAGCAGCGTCGCTTTGTCAACTTTTGTAAACCTCCTCCCGGGAAAACCCGAGGAACCGAGAGCAACGGAAGGACATCGGCAGTCAGCTCTATGTTTTGTGGAATCCAGATCTTGCAGCTAATTTCATCTTGTTACGTTTTTCTTTCGTGAGAATCCCTCTCTCTCCGCCACCTCCCCTCCTTCCCAAATAATCACTGAACGTTAAGACGGCGGCTTGGCGTTTGCGAACAAATGCGAACAGTCCGGCTTCTCCCAGTGCGTTTGCGATAGCTCCGTGAGAGCCGTCTTGTAGCGCTTGGCGTAGACCTCGACCGTTGCCAACGAAATGTTGCCGAGGATCTGGGCGGCGACGCCGATGTCCTTGGTCTCGTTGAACACTCGGCGGCAACCGCCGTGCCTCATGACGTGCGTGGCACTGTAGGGCAGTCCTGCGCGTTTGAAGGCTCGGTTGTACGCCCGCTGAATGGCCTGGTACGAGAAGACCGTTCCGGTGCCGTCGTGAAACACAAGGCCCTTGGCGCCGATGTAGTATCGGCTCCTGAGAGCGCCGAAGGTCTCCGGGAACAGCGGCTGTTCCTTTTCGCCACCGAGTGGTCCCGAGTTTTTGAAGCCCGGGGTGATCTCTGCGGCGATGCCGGCGCTCCTCCCCCACTCTACGTGACGGACGATCCGAACGCGCGATTCATTGGGGCTGGTCCAGACAAGCTGGACGTCTTCCCAGTGAAGCGCTGCCGCTTCTGAGATCCTAAGCGCCTGGTGGTACTGGACTGTCGCTAGCACGACCATCGTCGCGCCGTGCTTGCCCGTGGCCAGTTCCGTTAGGAAACGCTGAAAGTCGGCAGGAGGCAGATCCTTCGACGGCTTCTTGGCTACCCGCCTGAGCTGCGCGTCTTCGCGGTGCCGCTTCTTGATGGGGAAGCGGAACTCCGCGTCGTCGTTGTAGCTCTCGTAGTAGCGGAGAATCACGCCGAGGCAGACCAGCTCCTTCTCGAAGCTCTTCCGGGTCTTCGACTGCCAGGTAATGCCGAGCCCTGCTTTCAATTTGGCCAGCCACTCGTCAACGACCCTTGGGGTGATGGTTCTCACGGGGAGATCCATCAAGCTTCCGAAGGCAAGACGCATGAGCTTGTCGTACTGAAACCGTGTGCCCCTGGCGTATGTCGGATACTTTCGCTGACGCCACTCGGCGACGACATCCGCGAAGCGCGGGCCTTGGCTGCCTGGCTTTGCGAACAATTCCTCTCCGTCACTTTCTGGCTCTGGGTCTAGCCGACCCTGCCAAGCTCTCGCGTCGCCCAAAGTCTCGCAGTAACAGAAGCGCCGCTTCTTGCGGTTGGCTTCGTCACGCTCGTACCGCGTGGCGAAGAAACCTTTGCCGCGCTCCGGTGGACGATACTCCTGCTTGGCTTCGTCCCAGACGTACACTCGGTAGATGCCGGAAGCACCTGCAACGGCGCCATAAATACGGTCTTTGCCTTGATAAGCCTTAAAATTGAGTTTCTTCATCGTGTGGACCTCTTCTGAAGCCACATCACGACGTCCGAAACCCGATATCTCACGGCTCGTCCGATCTTCAAGCACGGCAGCCCGTCGGTCATAAGCTTGTTGATATGACTGATTGAGATGCCGAGGAATTCGGCGAGCCTGTCTTTCGATATAAAGTTGTCAAAGAACGATTGCTGACTGGTAGCGCCCATGTCGAGAGCAGGAACCAGGGCTTGAACCATAGCATTTCCTCCGGGTTTTGGCCTTTGGAAACAGAGGCGCCGCGCAGCAAGGAAGCGGCCGATTTTGTTAGGCTGCGCGGTGTCGGAGCATCACAGATCGATGGACATTCCCTTGCCCCTCCCCCGTGATTTGGCTCGCTCAAGCGCGCGTTGTCGGGCTTGCTCCTCGCGCTCAAAGGCGCGCCGACGCTCCTCCTCGGCGTGCTTGTCGTCGAAGGGCTTGAGCGCGTCCTTAATCATTGCCAGGTCCGCCGAATGGTCTCCTGCGTGCGCTTGTCGAGCTTCGGAAAGACTATGCTCTCGAACGTGCGCCATCTTTCCGCCGCCGCTTTGTCGTCCGAGTAGACCCGCTGCCAGGCGCAGAAGGCGCTCACGGCTACCATCGAGACGAGGAGCGCCGCCGCCATCATGGACGCCCACAGTTTCACGGTGATGGTCTTGGCGGTCTCGCCTAGTTCGATCGTGGCCAGTTTCGCCCGTTGTGCGTCCCCCTTGATGCTGTCTTGCGCCCGATCCGTGAACGTCTTCAATTCCAGCATGGACCGCGTCACGGCCTCGGTCAGGAGCGCCATGCTGCAGCCCAATGGTCCCAGGCGTTCGGTCAAATCGGTTACCGCCTGCATGTTGGCCGATCGCAAGCCCTGGATCAGTTTGCCGTGGTCCACCAACGCCGCTGCGGTGTCCGGCTGCGGCAAGCCTTTGAAAGTCTCGGTCATGCTCATACGTGATCCCCCGTTGTTGAAGTCCTGCCCACGAGAAGCCTCGGCCCAGGTCACTGCCCTTCATCCGCTCTCCGCCGATGCTGAAGGTGATGCCGCCGACGCGCCCGGTGCTGCCGATGTGCGGAATCACTTGGACGTTCTGGCCCTCCAGGCGGTTAAGGAACTCGGACATGCTTGGCCGGCCGGCGCAGGCCATCTCGACGTGACGCTGAAGTTGAAAACGGACGCTGGCTTTGCCCTCGCGCAGCGCATGGCGCAGCTCGCCGGACGTCGGCGCCCGCGATGGCGACTCTCGGCTTGGTAGGACGTGGGTCAAACCGAAGTCGCGCTCGATGCCTCGGATGGTTTGCTCGCTGCGCCGATAGTCGTGGCTCTCGTTGACGACGGTTCCGTCGAGGCGGATGCGCGAGGCTAGGATGTGGACATGGCTGTGCTCCGTATCGTGGTGTCGGACGACGACATACTGCGACCCGCCAAACCCCATCTCCGTCGCGTACCGATCGGCCGCCTCCCGCCAGCGGTCGGTCGCCATCGACTCACTGGGGTGTAACGACAGGCTAGCGGGGTACACCGCCCGCTCCAGGTTGGGGCGCAGGGCGCGGACGGCGCCGAACTCGGCGGCCAAATCGCGCGGTGTTGCGCCGACCATGTTACCGCCGATGATCTCGGCGCCGTCTTTGCCGAGGAGGTAGTTGAGGGCACCGCGAAAGCTGCGACCCTTGGTCTGCTTGCCGATCATTGACGGGGCACCTCCCAGGTGGAGCGGTCACGGCGCCGGCGCAGGTGTTGCCGCTCGTTCTTTCGCGAGTAGGTGGGGAACTCGTCGGGAATAGAGATCATCAAGGCGGAGCCCGGCGGGGCTTGACGAAGCGCCGCTATGTCCCGGCGGGAGAGGCGAAGTAGCTGGGCTTCCTTGTGGAGGTCGTTGATGGGCAGGTGAAACTGAGACTCGTGGCCGGTTAGGCAGCGGTCCTCGAAGTCCGGCTCCCGCAGCTCAGCGACCTCGAATTCGTCGATGACAACGACGGCGACCGTGTCTTGGTTGAGTTTCCAGACTTTGATCATCGACACCTCCTTGGGGTGAAATTTCAGGGCGTGGAAATGACGCGAATTTCCGAGCGACCAAATCGCAAATTTGGTCACAGATCGCTTTGGGGCGGTCAGGACTAGGTTTGGGGCGCCCCCTGCCCAGAAAGCGTGCCTGGCGCGCGTTTCAGGGCTTCGCGGGTGCCTTCGGCGTCCCTTCGCGCACCGGCCGCAACCAAGCGGCCACCGGCACACGAAAGGGCTAGGGCGTCTCGGCCGCGCGGTAGGCCAGCGGGGACGGGTACCGGGCTGGCGTCGTCTGCCCCCAAGAGGGTTAGTGCAAGGTGACAAACAACTTCGCCGAGCTGCCGTAGCAGTTCGCCATCGACGCATTGGACCGCTCGGCTGTGGACGGCGCGGAGGAGTTGATTGAGGTTGTTGCCAATGCGGGCAAGCTCCTCGTAGGCCCGACGATTGATCTCAGGGACCGGCGGGGGAGGAAGTCGGCGTTTGAGCGCGGCCCTGCGGATGAACTCGCTCAGGGAGAGGCCGGAGGACTTGGCTTTGACTTGCAAGCCGTCGCGTTCCCCCGGCGTCAAGCGTACCGGGACTACCGCCGTCCGGGCGGGCCTGGTGGCGTCCCCGCGAGCAAAGCGAGTGGGCGTGCCGCAAAACGACGTAGTCGGTTTGCATGGCTCGCTACTAACCCCAGCCCCTACAATTGTCCCTTCTTCGACGCCACTTCCCATCGACGCTTCCCCCTTTGTTTTTGCATGACGTGTTTTGACGCTGCCTGTGAACCTCCCTGTGTGTTGGTGTATTTGGACGGACGTCAGTCCTCTTAAGGGGTGTATAAAACCGGGGGTGTTTTGACCTCGCTGGTCCGGTACAATTCGCTGATATCGCAGCTAAACAAAAAGGCGTCGGTGATCAAAAAGTGGCGAATTCGAAGCAAGGCGGGTCGGAGAAGGCGAAGCGCAAGCGGACCAAAAGGCGGGTCTACTTCGAGCCTACTTATCTCCGGGAAGTGCTCGGCGAGCTGAAGGACGTCGGGGAGGAGCTGGGCCGAGTGCCAAGCTTTGGCAAACCGCTTTCATCGCATGACACATTTGGCGACAAGCGGGTGAGCTACCAGCCCGAGATCGACGAGACGCCGGAAGAGCGCAAGAAGAACTCATCGCGGTGGTTTAAGCGATACTGGGCGACGCTGACGACTGCGCAAAAGGAGGCGATGCGCCGCGTCTACATCAAGAACCCGGAGCGGCTCAGCAAGGCCGAGATCGCGCGTCACATGGGGATTCGGGTTGACACACTTCAGGAGCGGCTGGACTATGCAATCAAGAAGCTTAAGAAGCATTTGACGGAAGCGCGCACCTGACCCAGGGATCTATGGGAAGCTGTCCGTGTTCGCAGTACAAACGTAGGTGCAACTGCTCCAGCCGAAAGTGGTCGGTAGGTGGCACAAAAGCTAGCCGTTTTCAGATCTGTAAATAGTTGCAGGCGAGTCTAAAGAGCGCAGTCCGAACTTGCTCTCTCGAATAAACGCAGCTTGTTCCATAGATGCAATTGTCGAGAACGCCGTTGATCGCGTTTACGAGGGTGAAAGCCTGAATCTGGGCTTCGCTCGAATCAATGTTCGGATTAGCCGCCAATCGGCGTTGCGCGACAGCGTCCGCAAATTGGTTCCTGGCGTTGAAGACGGCCTCCATCTTGCCAAGCTGCGGTGACAGAGAAAACAGGCGCCGCAAGAGCTCGCGGTTGTCAAAGGTAAAATTGACCACAGCCTCAACGAGGGCGGCCAAAGTTTGCCGCTCGCTTGCAGCTTGGGGAGCATTGAGCCAACCCTCAAGATGCTTCACATAGCAGGACGACACGGTCTCCATTAGTTGGAGGTAGATCGCATCCTTGTTCCCGAAGTGATAGTACAGCGAACCGATTGAGACGCCGGCTCGTTCGGCAATGGCATTTGTGGTTGCACGGCGGTAGCCGAGGTGAGGCAACACCGTGGCTGAGGCTCGAAGAATCGAGTTGACGACCGAGTTGGAGGACAGCCAGGTGCTTTTTAGAAGCTCCATCCTTAAATATTTCCCTTAGTTACATGCGGCGGTAGTCCCTGGCCCGGTTCGAGTAGCGACGTCGATGCCTATCGCATACCTTCAACTATGAGAATCCGTTGGAGAGTTTAAATGCGCAACATCAATTTGGTTTTCCTACTACTAAGCCTTGGACTTGCGGCGCCCTCTGATGCGGAGGACGTACCCCTATCGGAATTAGGACGGCAGGAGATACTGCTTGGCCTGAAGGGGGCACGACCAAGCTGGTCGAGGGACGCCTTCACGAATCTACCAGCAGTGTGGGGACTTCCCGTCGAGCCAAACGGGCCGGAATTCAGGAGCGAGCTGGCTCGTCGGTACGGCCTGTTCTATGACGCCGAACTTTCCGTGGATAACTTGCCAGTTGGATTGGTCGAAACATCTGCGCCGATTCTTACAGCCGGTGGCTACAAAACCGGAATCACCGTTAGCTGCCTCATTTGCCACTCCCAGACCCTACTTGGTCGCGGCACCCCAGGTGTGGGCAATGTCTTCTTGGACATGGAGCGGTTTTACGCAGACTTGCGGGTCGCAAGCGGGGGAGCCAGACGCGTCTTCTTTGAGAGCAACCCGCCAGGCAACTCGATGGTGTCCTATTCAAATTATATGGGGCGTCTAGGGATCTTCACGCGCCAGCCGTTTCCTGCGGTCAACCTTTCCCGCCTCTATGCGGTCTTCGCCGATCCGAATCCGAACAATGCCGTCGTGAACGAGTTACAGGTGGAGCAGCCTTTTCGGGAGCTGGTCAAAACACAATCGTGGCTTTCATATCGTTACAAGGTTGCCAACGACGTCGGTTTTTACGTCGATGGCGGATACAAGGGCAGTCCGGCCGCGACGCATTATGCGTTGCACTTCACGCTCGACCCCTTCGGCAGCGATGTGGGCATCGCGATTCAACGGTTCGACCGGGTAGTGCCGGCATATTTGACGTCACTTGAAGCACCACGATTTCCCAGGTTTGATAGCCTTGACCAAGAGAGTGTCACCCGCGGCAAGAACGTATATGACCGTCGCTGCGCAGCCTGCCATGGTACCTTTGCTGCCGAGAGCAACACCAATCGCTTCGCACTTGTCTCGTATCCAGGCAGATCTGTCGATCCAACTGACCTAATGACAGACCCCTTGCGCATTGAATATCGCATCAATTATGACGATGAGGTGCCTGACTATATTCGCGCCCAGTATCGCAAAACGGGGCGCTATGTCGCGCCGGCATTGGTCGGAATTTGGTCACGAGCCCCCTATCTGCACAATGCCTCTGTGCCAACGCTCGCGCAGCTTCTCGATTCAACGACTCGAATAACACGCTACGGCATTAAACCGATGCCGGAATCGCCAGACAATTTCGACTTCGATAAAGTTGGCTGGCTTCCGCAAGATCTGTCGGGGTTCGATGATGCAGCGCTTGCCGTCCTAAGACGCAACGAGCCCAACTTGCGCATTTACGACCCAAGTGCCCACCTTGGCATGTCGAATGCGGGCCATACCTACGGCGACAGCCTTTTACTGCACGAGCGACGCGACTTGCTGGAGTTTCTTAAGGCGTTATAGCACGCGGGCGGCCAGTCCTCGTTTGACGACAGCCGCGCGGAACGACGGATGCTAAAGGGGCTTGCCGCCCCATACCAGAAATGGTATAAACAATTCGGGGCGGCAAGATGGATGAAAAGGAACTCATATTTGAGGGCTCATCTCTCAAGGATCTAAGGGCATTTCCCGAAGATCCTCGACGCGAGATTGGCTTTGCCTTGCACCGCCTTCAGATCGGCGAAGTTCCGGATATTGCAAAGCCCTTTAAAACGGCGGGCTCCGGTACATGGGAGTTGCGCTCGGACGACGCTGACGGATGGTACCGCGCCATCTATGTTCAGCTCATCAAAGGTAAGATCCACGTCCTCCACTGTTTCCAAAAGAAGACGCGCAAGACAGAGCGTGCGGACGTTGAGATTGCTACAAGACGATTCAAAGCTGTGAAAGCGAGGCAATCAGATGAAAAGGACTAAGAAAAAACCCGCAAACGTCTTCGAGACGATAGGGTTCTCGAAGGAGGAAAGCAAGGAGCTGATGCGCAAGTCGCACCTCCTGGACGATATCCTTGGCATCGTCAAAGCCGAGGAATACACGCAGAAGGATCTAGCGAAGATCCTGGACCAAAAGCAGCCGCACGTAAGCGATCTTCTCCGGGGAAAGTTGGGCCGCTTCAGCGTTGAGAAGCTGATCGACTTCCTGGAGAGGTTAGGCGCGACGGTAGAGCTAAAGGTGAAATACAAGCGCGTTATCTGATTTGCGAACAATTGCGAACAGCCCGGTGGCATGATGACGGACGAGCGTGGATATCGGTGGACGTCGTTTCTGCGGCAGGTGATTGGACTAACTGACTTTCTTTTTTCTCTCGCTCACTTGCGGGCGTAGCGTGAGAATCCCTCTCTCTCCGCCACACCTCCCTAACCCAGATCCCGCAAATCCACAGGCAGACCCGTTTCGTTCACCGGCTCGTGCGCTTTTCGCGCGCAGCTCCG
>JAYWBY010000714.1:0-8218 GCA_043781115.1 Pseudomonadota bacterium | reverse complement strand
GTTGCCGCCGGGCTTCAAGATCGCCCTTTACGCCGTCGTCCCGCACGCTCGGTCGATGGTACTCAGTCCGAGTGGGACGCTCTTCGTCGGCACCGGCGGATTTTCCGACCCGGACACGAAGGTCTACGCGGTTCGCGACAACGACGGCGACCATTTCGCTGAGCAGGTTCAAACGATCTTGACCGGCTTGGACAACCCGAACGGGGTCGCCGTCCGGGACGGGGCGCTTTACGTCGCGGAGCGCTACCGAATCCTTCGTTACAAAAACATCGAGAGTCACCTGGCCAATCCGGGAGCGCCGGCAGTGCTGTTCAGCGACTTTCTGCACGAGTTCACCAACCACGCTTGGAAATACATCGCCTTCGGTCCCGACGGGAAGCTCTACGTACCGGTCGGGTCGGCGTGTAACATCTGCAACCCCGACACCGAACTAACGAACGGCGCTGGCCGCTTCGCGCGAATCTTCCGGATGAATCCGGACGGCACCGGCTGGGAAGAGTTCGCCAAAGGCATCAGGAATTCCGTCGGCTTCGCCTGGCACCCGGACACCAAGGAGCTGTGGTTCACCGACAACGGTCGCGACAGTCTCGGCGACGACATCCCGCCCGACGAGTTGAATAGGGCGCCGACGGCTGGTCTCGACTTCGGCTTCCCGCGTTGCCACGGCATGGGAATCCCCGACCCCCAATACGGAACGGCCGGTTGCACGGCGACCAACTTCGTCAAGCCGATGCTGCCGCTCGGCGCCCACGTCGCGGCGCTCGGCATGAAATTTTATACCGGCTCGATGTTCCCGGCCGAATACAAAAACCGCGTCTTGATCGCCGAGCACGGCTCGTGGAACTCCACGCACAAGGTCGGCGCGCGCGTCACCATGGCCGTGCAGACGCCGACGGGCCTTCAGTACAAGACTTTCGCCGAAGGGTGGAACGACAACGACGAGTTTTGGGGTCGCCCCGTCGACGTCTTGGTGATGCCTGATGGGTCGCTCTTGGTGTCGGACGACCATGGCGGCGCCATTTACCGGATTACTTACTCTGCTCCTTGAGATGACGGGATGGCGCTATTTTTGAGCTGATTGCTTTCGTTGCCCTCATTGTCGCGCTTTTCGCGCTCTACCGGAATGGCCGGAACTTCGACTCGTTGACGGCGAAGATCGTCCAGCTCGAGCGACGGCTGGCGGCGGAGCAGAGTCTGACTCCGAGTCTGAGCCAGAATCAGATTCCGAGTCAGATTCCGAGTCAGATTCGGACTCCGACGTCGGGGAATGAGTCCCCTTGGGGCGCAATGCCTGCGGCCAAAGTCGCAGTGCCGGCGCCCGCGCCCGCTCCCGCCGCACCCCGCCGGCCTTCCTTCACCGAGAGCCCGCGCTGGACGGAACTCCGCGCCCAAGTCAAAGCCAACTGGACCGGCCTCCTCGGGGCTGTGATTCTGGTCACCGGCGTCGCTTTTTTCGGCGTGCTGGCGTCGCTTTACATCGGTCCCGAAGGACGTTTCGGCGTGATCTTGGGCTTTGCTGGCCTCGCTTTCGGGCTGAGCTTTTGGCTGAAGTCGAGGCCGGCTTGGCAGGACTTCTCCGGTTGGTTGACGGCAATCAGCGGCGCCATCGCGCTGTTTGCTTGCCTCGGCGCTGGTGGCATCGACGGTTTGAAGTTCATCGAGGACCCGCTCGTCGGGCTGGTGGTGCTCGGCTTAGGCGTGGCGCTGAACCTCGGCTTTGCTTACGCGACCCGTCAACAAGCGATCGCGGCGCTCCATGTCGTCCTGTCCCTCTGCGCCTTGGCCGTAGCGCCCGCGGAAGCGCCGGTGCTGCTGGTCGCGACAGTCGCGGCCCTCTGCGGCATCGGCTTGTCCTTCCGCCATCGTTGGGATTTGAATCTCTGGGCTATCCTCGTGGCGTTCGCCGCCTTCCACGCCAAATGGCTCGGCGACACCGCGCTGACGATCGAGACGGCGCGGCCGTTCGCCATTCCGTGCATCCTCCTTGTTGGCCTTGCGGCCGCGCTTGTCCATTACAAGAAGGAGTATGCCGCCGCCCGGTTTCAACATCTGCCCTGCACCGTCCACATCTTCAACTGGACCTCGGTCGGTCTAAGCATCGTGCAATACTCGATGGGGTCGGCGTGGGCCGCTCCGGCGCTGGCGCTCGGCGCCGTGCTCGCTGCGGTGCTGGCTCGGGTCGCCCGTCGCCGCGGTATCCGCTGGCTCTACGTAACCGACACCCTGGTCAGTCAGGTCGTCGCCGTCTTCGCCATTCTCGCGCTACGCCACTTGAACCTTGCCCAGGTCGACCTCGGACTTTTGACGTTCTTGGAGCTGACGCTATTCCATGTGCTCTGCAGCATCGAAGGTGACGAGATCCTCGTGCGGGTCCTCTATACTGCCCAATGGCTGGCGTTTTTGGCGTTCTTCTTCTTCGGGCTCGAGCATCTTTACGACGTGGGAAGTAGCAGCGCGCCAGAGATCGCCGTCCGGATCCTCGCCGTGGCAGGCGCGATTTTCGCGCAGATGGAGGTCTACCGCAGACTCGGGACTGCGGTCGACGATCCGGCGTTCATCTTCTCGGGCAAACGCCCGGCGACGGCCTCCCTCTTGAGTTTCATTGCACCGCTGATTCTGCTCATTGCGTACGCCGCAGTTTACCGTGAAGCCTACGCCGCGCCGGGTTTGATTCTCGTCCTTGCCGTGCTCTTCCTCTTGCGGATGGGCGCGGAAACGCCGACGCTCAATCGGTCGCTTTTCACCACCTTGGCATTGACCCACGTCGTCTTCTTTTGGCGCATGCACGACCTCCTGCCGGGCGCGCCGGAAGCCATGGCCTTGATCGGCGCGCCGCTCCTTTTGCTCGACGTCGGGCTGCTCTTCGGCCCGCTGCTTTGGTCAGCGGTCGACGGCCGCTACTACAGCCGCATCGTCGTCTATTTGACGGCCGCGCAAGTGACGTCGCTAACATATATTTTGGCGAACCCGCTCAGCGATTTCGCGCCGGGGGTCGCTTACCTCGTCTATTCGCTGATCGCCCTCGAGCTCTCGGCGTTCTTTCGACGCCGCGCCAACCCTTTCGTACAGAAGAAGCAGCTGGCCGAGTTCACGCTCCACGCAGGTTATTTTTTCCTCGCCATGTTCGGGGGTCGGCACGTGCTCGTGCATTTGCAGTCGGAGGCGTCGATCGGACCCGTGTCGATCCGCTTCGCCATCGAGCTTTTCGCCTTGGGCGTCGTGCTTTACTGGCTGACGTATTCGCCGTCGATTTCGCGCGTCACCGAGTCGAAGACCAACCGGCTTTTGACGCCCTGTCTTTGGGAACTCTTTCTCGCTTTCTTGACCTTTACGGTGGTCGTGGAAGCGCCGGTCGTGTGGCATCCGGTGGCGTGGGCAGTCCTCGCGTCGGCGCTCTTCTATTTCGCGCGCCTAAGACACTGGCCGGCGCGGATCATCTATTTCTCGTGGATTTACCTAGTCGCCGCGGCCGTGCACTTGGCCTTCGTCTCGTCCGGCTTCGCCTCCGGCAGCGATTCTTGGTATTCGCGGTCGCAGTACGTCGGCTTCCTCGCGGTCGCTGCCCAAGCGCTTTACGTCGTGCTCGTCTACAAGAGCGACTTCCCGGAATCGGCGGAGCTTCCCGTCGGGCTCGGCTGGTTGGCTCCGGTGTTCGCCTTCGCCAAGAAGCGCCGCAACATGGCGGTCTTCTACCCGGTGATCGTCGGGTTAGGGGTCTTCCTCTTCTGGCGTTTTGACAAAGCCGTGTTGACGCTTTTGTGGGTGGTGGAGGTCTTCGCCGTATTCGGTCTCGGCATCTTCGTGCGCGAGAAGCACTTCATCCGCGCGGCGTTGGCGTTCTTGGCCTTCTGCATCGTGCGGTTAATTGGCTATGACCTCTCGCAGACTAACTTGGCGGTGCGCGCCGGCGTGTTCGTCGGCATCGGCGTACTGATGCTCGGCATCAACGCGCTTTACCGGCGGTTCAAGGACCGGATCGGCTAGCGAGCTTCACTTCTTGACGGCGCCGAGCACTAGCTCGGCGACTAGTTTGCCGCCGTTCTGGGTCAGGTGCACGCCGTCGTCCTCCCGGACTTTCAGCTTGTGCTTGCCGACCTTCAAGATCTGAGCGAAATGGCCCTTGGCGTCGGCAAGTTTCGGCGCGGTCGCGACGAACTGCGCGCACGTCGAACCTTTCACTTCTTCTTCCAGCAACTCGTTCATCGCCGTCACGCGGCCGTTGAACTTGGCGTTGCGCATGGGGGGCAACCCTAGCCAGACGACTTGGTCGGCGGCGCCGCAAAGAAGCGTCAGCATCGACTTGACGCGCGTCCGGTAGGCGGTGTCCCACGCCGGCGTGGCGTAAGCGAGGGCCTTCTCGCCTTCTCCGGTGAGATTCTGGCAGTCGTTGCTGCCGAAGCTCACGACGGCGAGGAGGAAGTGCTGGTCTTTCAGCGCCTTTGGCAGCTCGGTCAACCAGTTGTAGGAGTCAGGTCGAGCCAGCCCGGTCGCCGATTTGGCGTGCATCGTCACCGTTTCGTCGAGTTCGTCGGCTAGCACTGCCTTCAGCACCGGCGCGAGCCCGACGCGGATCATCGAGTCGCCCGTCAGGAGGACGCCTTCGGCCTTCGGGCGCGGCGTCTCCGTGGCGACGGCAAGGGTCGTGCTCGATGCCAGGATGAGCGTAATGGCGAGGCGCATGCGCTCAATGTAGCGCGGTCGCCCCTCGGCCGGCAAGCGATGACCCGGCGGCGGTGGTGCGGAGCAAATTCGGTGCTAAGATCGTCGCATGGCTCGTCTGCGAATCTTACTTTTTCTCTTTCTCGTCGCCATCGGCGTCGGCCTCGGCGTATTCGTGACCAGCCAGCACCTGAACACACCGCTCGGGCGGACGCTCAGTCCGTTGTTCACGCTCGTCGGTCAGGGGACGAAGACGGTGGACCGCGCCTTGACGCACGTCATGCCGCTCGACGAGATTGACGAACAAAAGCTGGGTGTCGCGATGGAAGCCAAGTTGACGGCGACCTACGGGACGAGCGACCCAAACCAGCAGTACCTCAACGACCTCATAGCCGACCTCGCCAAGGGCTCCGGTAGACCCTTCAAGTACAAGGTCTTCGTCGCTCCGGGCCCGGCGAACGCTTTCGCGTTGCCGGGCGGAGTGCTCGCCGTCACCGACGGTTTGCTGAAGATCATCCAAAGCGAGGCCGAACTCGTCGCCGTTCTCGGCCATGAAATGGGCCACGTCGAACTCGGCCACTGCTTCGACTCGGCGCGCTTCGAGATGCTCAACCGTAAATTTGGCGGGCGGACGCTCGGCGAAATCGCCGACGGACTTTACGGCATCCTCATCCATTCGAGCTTCAGCAAATCGCAAGAAGCGGAAGCTGACGACTACGGGTTCTCGGTCTTGACCGCTCGCGGCTATGACCCGATGGGGGAGAGCGAGGCGTTCGAG
Organism: Pseudomonadota bacterium; assembly: GCA_043781115.1. Taxonomy (GTDB): domain Bacteria; phylum Bdellovibrionota_B; class Oligoflexia; order Oligoflexales; family CAIYRB01; genus CAIYRB01. The sequence continues at coordinate 2,781 of JAYWBY010000714.1, read as the reverse complement.
CACTTGGCGCTGGCGGAAGGCAAACGCAACGAGGGCGGCATCGACCCGTTCCGCGATTATTTCAGCTCGCACCCGCCCTTGGCGCTTCGCATCGAAAATTACCGGGAGCGCGGCAAGCGCTACTTGGCGCAGCATTCCGGGGAGCGTTTCTACGTCGGCCGGTCGAACTTGAGCGTGGGCCTGCCCCGGTCGCAGCGCGAGCTCTTGAACGAATTCCGACCTTAGACCAGTTTTCGTATGCCTATTGCGTACTACAATCTCCAGGGCGAAGGCCTCTTCATAGACCGACGCGAGGAAGCCAGGTCGGCGAGTCGGAGAAGCGCGGGGAGAAGGCTTTTCCCGGCAAGGGCCCGATCCTTGGGAATTGAACACGGTTCGGCGTTTCGTCCGCTGCTACAGCAGGCTGCGAATGGATTCTATAACATAATGTTTTTATTATCTAAAATGCCAAACTCCCGCCTCGCTAAATACTCTCCTCAAGTTTTTCTCTCAATTTAGCGATCTAGAGAAAGAAGCCTTTTGGACTATTGGCATTTTCTCGGACGGGCACCCGGCCATAGGTAGCTGCATGCATCCTGCGATGAATCAAATTGCGCTCGTGGCGAGCCTGCTCTTCGGAGTGGCGTCGCCAGCGTTTGCGACGCCGTTCAAATTGGCTTATAGCGGCCGCCTCACGGACACCGTCGGCAAGCCGCTCCCAGGGCCGGCGAAGCTCGAAGTGAAATTCTACCGAAGCGCCACCGGTAACGACCTCATTGCGGTGCCGGCCGAAACCTTCGCCAACTTGCCGCTCGTCGACGGCATCTTTCAAATTTCGTTGACGCTCGCCGAGGCTCAATACAACACCGTCTTCACAGGAGCCGACGACGTTTGGCTGGAAGTGAAGGACGTCGCGGCCTCGAAGGTCTATCCGCGCCAGCGCTTTAGCGCAGTTCCCTACGCACTCAAAGTGCCGGTCGACGGTTCGACGATCACGTACGACGACGACGGGAAACTGACGATCAGCGTCGTCGGCGCCACCAACGGCGACTATCTGAAATACGACAACACGACGCAAACCTGGAAGCCGGGATTCGCCGCGGGGGCCACTGGCCCGACCGGTCCGGTCGGCGGCGCCGGCGTTACGGGTCCGACGGGTCTGGCAGGGACGAATGGAGCCACCGGGGCGGGCGGCCCGACAGGCGCCGCCGGCGGCATCGGTCCGACGGGTAGCGCGGGAATCACTGGGCCAACGGGTAGCAGCGGTACGAACGGCGCCAACGGCGCGACGGGCGCTGCGGGTGCGACCGGCACGGCAGGCGGCATCGGTCCGACCGGTGGCGTCGGCGCGATCGGTCCGACGGGCGGCAACGGTACGAACGGCGCTACGGGGGCCGCGGGCCCGACCGGCGTTGACGGCGGCATCGGTCCGACCGGTGGCGTCGGTGCGATCGGCCCAACGGGCGGCAGCGGCACAAACGGGTCGAACGGCGCGACGGGCGCCTCAGGTCCGACCGGCGTTGCCGGCGGCATTGGTCCGACCGGCGGCATTGGTCCGACGGGTTTGACCGGCGCGGTCGGTGCAACAGGCGGCGCAGGCGGCATCGGTCCGACCGGTACCGCAGGCAGCAGCGGTCCGACGGGTTCGACGGGGCCGACAGGCGGAGCGGGTAATGCGGGCCCGACCGGCGGAACGGGGGCAATTGGCCCTACCGGCGGCACAGGTTCGATAGGACCGACGGGCGGCGTCGGGCCAACCGGCTCAGCCGGCGTCACGGGCCCAACGGGCGGCAACGGCACGAACGGCGGCATTGGACCGACGGGCGCCGCCGGCACCTTGTCAGGACTCGTCGCGGGAGAACTCACCTTTGCCAGCTCGACGACGGCAGTCGGCACGCCGACCGGCTCGGCCGCTGATTCGCTCTATTGGGACACTACGAACGCCCGCTTAGGCATCGGCACGACGACTCCTGGCAGAGCCCTACACGTTGTCTCAAGTAGTACCCCCGTGACGTTTGAATATTCCGGTACAGCAGCGCACGGCATCGAGACCCTATCCAGTCCAAACATCACTGCCGGAGCGAGTGCAAATGCCAATTTGAACTGGCAATCCGTCACCTCCACGAGCGCCGTCAAGACTTTTGGAGTGATTGGACTGAATTACACCGACAAGACCGACGGCAGCGAGGACTCTAACCTCGAATTCTGGACGATGAATGCGGGTAGCCTTGCGGAACGAGTCCGCATTCAGAATGACGGTAACGTCGGTATCGGAACGACCGCGCCACTCACTGGTTCCGGCCTGGAGATCTATGGCGGCGGGTCAAAACGATTCAGGGTTTCGGACGCTACCAACTACGGTGAAATGTTTGTCGGTTCATCGGGAGGTCTTACGGCCACCCATGTCGGCACTGGCACCAATATTCCTTTGGCATTTCATACCAATGCGAGTGCTCCGAAGATGGTCATCGACACAAGCGGCAACGTCGGCATCGGCACGACGTCTCCAGCTACTAGGCTGGAAGTTAGGATTGATTCACCTGCGGTGACGTCCAATACGACTACGTATCCAATTGCTTTGCAGACGTATGCGCGTGATATTCCGATCAGCGCCGGGTTCACGGATTCAGGTTACCGAATCGGGATTCGCGCGGAAAGCTACGTTGATACAGCCGCATTTGCGGGAACACTGAGCAACCAATATGGCTTGCATGCGCGGGTCGGGTCGAATACGGCCAGCCCGACCGGCGTAATTACCAACTCATACGCAATATACCTTGAAAACTTAGATGGTGGGGCGAC
>JAYWBY010000713.1:0-8222 GCA_043781115.1 Pseudomonadota bacterium | reverse complement strand
GCGATTGGAGGGTCTATGACCGCATGTGCCAGCGGATTTCTTCCGGCCGAAGGTTTGCTTCCAGGGGGCAGCGTCCAGTTTCTGGACGCGTTGGGGGCTAAGCCCCCAGTTCGGCGCATAACGCCGCCCTCTAGGCGTCTCAGGGCTCTAGTCGCTACGTTGTGCCCAAGCCCGCCTGATTCGTTTAAATTCTAGCCATCCCCATTTCCAGCCGTCTGGCTAACGCCCTGATTCTCTTGGCTCGACTTGGCGCCCAGCATTGGCCGCCTTTTTGCTCTCTTTGACTCCCGTTGCGTCCCTCTGCGCGGAGTCACAGTCATGAATACCAAGCTCCTATTGTCGTCGGTGAGCCTCGTCCTTGGCCTCTTCAGCTCGACTTTGTCGCTAGCTCAAGCGCCGCAGGGCAAAGCGCCGCAAGCCCTAGAACGCCCGACCTTGCCGCTCCGCATCGTCGCCAAAGAGCAATTTTGCGGCCGGCTGGCCCAGGTCTTCGCCAATTTCGGCACCGCCAACGGCTTGAACCAAGTCCAAACCGCGATGCTCGCCAACGGCGCCACGTCGCAGATCGTGCAAGACTTCCGCACTGGACGCGCCACCGATTACATCAACTCGCAGGCGCTCGCCGCATTCTCGCGCACGCAAACGCCAGGTCAAGAAGGCTACCTCCCGCTCGCCGGCTTCGTCGGCCAAGCGATGGGCCTCGGCAGCAACGTCACGATGGCTCTGACGGCTGGTGAGCTGCGCTTCATTCCTTACGCGCAAAAGGGCATGGACATCGTGGTCGTTGCCCAAAATGCGGCGTCCTTGACGCCGGAACGCGCCAAAAAAGTCGCCGAAGTCGCCGCCCAGATGGGCATACACATTCACGTGATCTGGGTCGGTCCCGAAGCCGACAACGGCGCCGTCATCGAAGAAGCGCGGTCCTTGGCATGGCTTGCCGCCGTCACTGGAGGCGCCTTCGCCAACTTGTCGGGGCGTGACAACCCGTGTGCGCTAGCCCTTTGAGCTACTGGTCGGGTACTCACCTGGTGAACGGTCGCCCATTCCCGATTGGTAACAGCTCCCGCGATAGTTCCGCCGACCATAAGTCGAGCCGTCGGGATTGAAGCGGTCGTAGTCGGCGTCGAGAAACCCTACGGCGTTCGTATAGAGCGGCCAGCGGCGATGCACGCCCTCTTCGCCGTAAAATACCAAATCTTTCATTTCTTCACCTCCGGGTGACAGTCTCATCGAGTACTTTGCATCAGCCGTGCCAGCATCCCAAGCTACCCGTCGAAAGCCCCACTCTCGGCTGAATGGGCTGGCCATTCGCCCGCCAATCCGGCTAGTTGCACGATATCTTCAAGTACCTTCGAGGCCGGGCCGTAAGGGGTTCGTAGGTGAAGGCGGCCGTAGTCGCTTTGACCGAAAACCACTTAGAGGGGGTTGTCATGAATATCCAATTTGATGCGCTAAAAGCGCGGGTGGTCGCCGTCGCCATCGTCTTTCTTGCCAGCGCTTGCGTGATCCAAAAGGCCGCCGAGCCGGCCGACGTCTCCGAAAGCGACGACGACGAAGCGCCGCCGGCCAAGGCTCCCGCCAAGGCGGTCGCGGCGAAAGCTCCGGCGCCCGCGAAAGCCGCCGACACGAAAGTGGGGGCAGCGAAAGCTCCGACCTCCAAAGCGTCCGACACCAAGGTTGCCGAGGCAAAAACCCCGGAAGCCAAAGTCCTCGACACCAAAGTAACGACGACCAAGAGCGTCAAGCTCAACCGCGTCGCCCGCTACGTCATGGTCGACAACCTGAACGTGCGCACCCGTGCCCAGGACAACGCGCCGATCGTCGGCCGCCTTGCCAAGGGCAGCATGGTCACCGTTTCGGTGGAAAGCGGCTGGGCCAAGATCGGCGACCAACAGTTCGTCTCGGTCAAATTCCTGTCGAAGGCCATGTCCGACGGGCGGCGTCGCCTCGTCAGCCGGAAATGAAGAGCGGCCCTCGCGGGCGACTCGTCATCAAGGCGTTTGCTGCGTGGCCGAGATGGCTGCCAGCAAACGCCGAACCCGGTTGGCGTTGGCGCCGAAGTCGCCCTGGCCGACTCGCGAGCGGGAGCGCACGTCAACCTGCGAGCTCTGCTCCATCGGCAAGATGCGGACGACGAAATCGTCGGTGAATTGAAAGAGGCCCGCCGTCTCCGTGCCCTCGACCGTCAGCGAGGCCGGGTCGACGCGGCTTACCGGCCACTCCGGGTGGGCGGCGAAGGTCTTCCGCACGGCCGCGAAGGCTTGCTCCGCCGGCAACGGGAGTTGCAAGGCGATCAGGTCGGGATAAGCCTCGCGCACTTGATCTTTGAAGTCCTCGGGGTAGGTCAAATCCTTGCCGTTATTTTCCGGCGCGACGGCCGCGGCGACGAGCACGGGCGGGTTGTCGAGGTTGGTCGCGATGTCGTTGATGCGCGGAAAGTGCCGGCCCTGCGCCATGCTGACGAGGACCGCGGCGATCGGCAAGGCGCCGACCATCAAACACGTCAGGCCCTTGCCGCCGGCGCCGGTTAGCACCAGGATGAGGCCGATGACGACGCTGATCATAGCCGGCAAGAGCGACGCCACGAACGTCATAAAGCCCTTGAATGGCGGCACGACGTGAAAATGGGCGACGAGCGGGCCGATGACCATCGGCAAGACGGTCAGGAGCGGCGGCAGATACCAGATGTTCGCAAGAAACTTGGGCATGGAACCAATCCTTACATCCGAATCGGAGGGCTGATGCCGAGCAGCGACAAGCCGTCGCCCAAGACGCGCGCAAACGAGTCGATCAAAGCCAGGCGCGCCCCGCGCAGTTCCGGCGAGTCGGCCTTCAGCACCGGCACGTCGACGTAGAAGCGGTTGAACGACTTGCACATGTGGAAAAGATGCGAGGCCAAGAGGCTCGGCTTGTAGTTCTCCGCCGCCGCCACGACCGTATCGCCGTAGTCATAAAGGAAGCGTAAGAGTTCGTGCTCCGAAGGCGCCGTCAAGAGGCTGGCCTTGGACGGATCCGCCTTCACGCCTTGCTCGGTGGCCTTGCGCAGGATCGACTGTGTCCGGGTGTAGCCGTACATCAAATAGGGACCGGAATTGCCCTCGAAGCTCAACCAATCCTCGAAGTTGAAGACGATCTCCTTCACCGGATCCGTGGAGACCATGCCGTACTTCAAGGCGCCGTCGCAAAGGAGGCGGGCCGTCTCGCTGATTTCGGCGTCGGACCAGTCGCCCTCGTACTTCTTCAGCAACACGCGGAGTTCCTGGAGCATCATGTCGCGTAGAGTCAGGAACGACACCGCGGTACCGTCGCGTGACGACATCTTGCCTTCCGGCAGGACGACCATGCCGTAGGTCAAATGGTGGCAGTCTTTCGCCTGCGGCACGCCCATTAGCTCCAGGACCTTGAAGACCTGCTTGAAGTGATGGTTCTGCTCGTCGGCGACGACGTAGAACGAGCGGTCGATCTTGTACTTGTCGAACTTGATGCGCGCCAAGACCAAGTCTTTGGTCGCGTAAAGCGTGTTGCCGTCGCTCTTGCGCAAGATGCAGTAGCCGAGTTTGTAAGGCTTCAGGTCGACGCCGACGGCGCCTTGATCGAGGGCGAAAACGCCCTTCTTCAGCTGCTCTTCGACGATGGCTTGCGCCGCTTCGGAGAGCTCCGACTCGTAGAAGAGCACGTCGAAATGGACGTCGAGCTGCTTGTAAATTTCTGCGAAATCGTCGAGTGACCACTGCCGCGTTTCTTGCCACGTCTTGTAGACGTCGCCGGTGCGCGTTTCGATCTGGCGGTGGATCACCGAAATCTCGGCGAGCATAGCCTTCTTCTCGGCCTCGGGCGCGTCGCCGATGAGGCGTTTCGATTCGGCGTACATCTGGCCGAGCCAAACGCCCTTGTGGGCCGCGGGCGCGGCTTTTTTCGTCCTTTGCAGGTACCAAAGCACGGTGGCGATGTGGACGCCGTCGTCGCCGAAATAGTTGGCGCTAGTCAGCTGGTAGCCGACGCGGCGAAAGAGGCGCACCAAGGCGTTGCCGAGGCAAACGTTGCGGCCGTGGCCGACGTGAAATTCCTTGTGCGTGTTCGGCTGCGAATACTCGATCATCACCTTTTGCTTGGCGTTGGCGGCGTTGTTGGCCTGCCGTCCCATGGCGCGGCCGGCCAGCACTTCCGGCACGACCGATTCGGCGAGCAAGCGTTTATTGGTGAAGACGTTCATGAAAGCACCGACAACCTGTGTGCGGTCGAGCCAGCCGCCAGGCTTGAGTCCGGCCGCGAGCCCTTCGGCGACTTCCGGCGGCTTCTTCTTCAAATCCTTGGCGAAGCGAAAGCAAGGCAGTGCGTAGTCGCCGAGTTTGTTGTCCGGCGGCTGCTCGAGGAGGCGCCCGATGTCGTTGGGGCCGAGGCTCAGCTTGACGCCTTCCGGCGCCATCGCCGACAGCGTCTTGTGGATTTCAAGGCCAAGAGCCTTGCGGCACGGGTCGAGTTCGTACTGGGTGAAGGTCGCCATCGGGGGGAAAGAATCCTCGCGGTTGATGCCTTTGCAGCATAACCGCAGGGGCGGCGTTGCGTAGAGGCTTTTATTGAGTTCGGGGGAATCCCCGAGGCCAAGGACAAACAGTCGCGTAATGCATATAATATACAGTTATATCATAAGCTTGACTCTTCGTTCAATTCGCTCAATTCAGGACTTACTCAACGCTCACTCCTCGAAGTGAAGACTGAAGTTTTAAGCAGGAGGCCCAGTGAAAGCCGAACGTGCGTTTTTCTCCACGACAGGAATTAGGTCGCTTCTGATCATGGCGTCATTTGTCGTGACCTTTCGCTGGTGCATTGCCTCGCCCTACGAGGTCCCGACGCCATCGATGGAGCCGACCATCAAGGTCGGCGACCGTCTCCTAGGTAATCATCTGGCCTATGGCCTTCGTCTGCCGTTTTTCGAGGCTCCGGTCGTTACCTGGGGAAAACCGGAGCGAGGGGATATTATCGTCTTCAAGTCTCAGACCGAGCCCGGGATTACATTGGTCAAGCGTGTCGTGGCGGTGGCTGGGGACCAAGTTTCGTACCGCGAGGGCAAACTATTCGTCGATGGCGCGGCGCAGACTCTGACGCCGCGGGCCGATAGCCAACAGGTGCTCTCGGACGCGACGGATAATCCAAACCGCAAGCATCTATTCGAGGAGAACCTCGGAGGTCATCAGCACTTCGTGGAATTTGATCCGGTGCTGGAAGAACGCGGTGCACCGCTCAACTGGCCTAACGGCGGCGCGGATTACCTCGTGCCGGACGGCACGGTCTTCGCATCGGGCGACAACCGTGACAATTCTAGCGACTCGCGCTACTGGGGTCCGGTGCCGCTCTCGGATGTCTATGGCAAAGCCTCGAGAATTCTCTGGAGCGCTTATCGGGCTCCCGGCCGCTTGTTGCCGATCGTTCGCCTGGCTCGCTTTGGCAGCGAGCTGGACGACCTCCATCTTTAAGGGTCAATTCGGGACACCCGACGTAATCTAATTACCGAAATTCGATTACGTCGGGTGTCCCGAATTGAACCGAATTGAGAGTCCGGCCCAGACCTCTTAGGTCCCTTCCTTCAGCGCCAGCCTGCGCCCATGATTCCCGTGAACCAACGGAGGAGCAATCATGCTGGACCAAGACCCGAGCGACCTCGTCGAGACGCCGGCACCGCCGCCCCTCGAATTCGAACCCCGTCGCCATTCGACACTAGTCAACTCGGGCATCTGCGACGCCATGGACAGCTGCCTGGCCCAGATTGAGTGCGGCTTCGTTCGCGGCTTCGCTGGCATGCAGTTGATCGGCAATACCTCGGAGGTCTGCCGCGACGGCAAGGAGCGCGCCCGTGCCGCGCTGGAGCATTTAGGCATTCATTTGCCGCCGCGGCGCCTGGTCGTGAGCTTGACGCCCGCGGACCTGAAGAAGGACGGCAATCAGTTCGACCTGCCGGTGGCCGTCAGCTTGGCGCTGCTTTTGCGCGACGTGCCGCCGCGGCACGACCCGTCGCAGTGGCTCTTTGCCGCCGAGCTTGGGTTGATGGGCGAACTCCGGCCGGTGAAGGGCGTCGTTTCGTTTGCCGTCGCAGCCATGGCCCAAGGCTTGGCCGGCATCGTCGTGGCCCCGGACAACCTCGAAGAGGTGGCCGTCCTCGGCGAGCTCAACCCCCACCAAGCCAAGCCGCTACAGGCTCTGGCCTTCAACTCGTTGAAGGAGGTGCTCGCTTGGTTGATCGAGGGCCAGTCCGAACCTTCCGTCGCCTGGCTCCGGACGACTCCGGCGCGTGCGATGGCCCCCGAAACGAAGCGCCCGGACTTCGACGACATGATCTTGGCGCCGGCAATGGAGCTCGCGGCGCTGACGGTGGCGACCGGCATGCACAGCCTCTTGATGCGCGGCACGCCCGGCACCGGCAAGTCCATGCTCGCGGCGCGCTTGGCTTCAATTTTGCCGAACCTGAACCGAGCCGAGCACATCGAAGCGATGAGAATCTACAGCTCCGTCAGCGAGCGGATGCCAGCGAACCTGCTAATGGGTCGCCCGACTTACCGCGCCCCGCATCATCAAGCGAGCAGCGCCGCGATCCTCGGCGGGCCCGACACGCCGGGAGAGATGGCTTTGGCGCACGGCGGCGTCTTGTTCTTGGACGAGCTGCCGGAGTTTCGCCGGGATTTGCTCGAGGCCTTGCGCGAGCCGCTGGAGACCGGTGAGATCCGCGTCTCGCGCGCCAAGCGCAAGGTCGTGTGGAGGTCGCGCGTCATTCTCGTCGCCGCGTGCAACAACTGCCCTTGCGGCTGGTTCGGCAGCGCCCGCCGCCGCTGCCGTTGCCCGACGGGGCGACTCTTGGCTTACCGGCAGCGGCTTTCCGGACCGATCCTGGACAGGATCGATCTGCATTTGAACGTGCCGGAGCCGAGCGAGGAGACAGCGAGTCTCTTCATTCGCCTCTCGGGGAGTTTCAAGGAGTCGCCGACAGCGCGCCTTTGCCGGCGGGTCGAGGAGGCGCGAAGCTTCGGCCGGCGACGAAACCGCGCCTTCAACGCGCCGTTCAACCGCGACCTCGAAGCGCATCACTTGGTCGCCGCCTCCGGTTTGGAACCGGCCATTTTCTCGACGATGGTCAATCAGACCGTGCCTCGTTCGGCGTCGAGTCGCGCGGTCATCCGCTGCTTGCGCGTGGCGCGGACGCTCGCGGATCTGGATCAGTCGGTCGCCGTCCGGCCGGCGGATTTGCTGCAGGCGTGGCTCTGGCAAGCCGAGCCGGCAGCGCGAGAGCGAGGAGAAGAGCTCGACGGATGAGGCGCGCTGTTCCGGAAATGTGGAACACATTGTTCCAAACCGCCTTGCGCCTCGCGCCTCGAATTGTTAGAAGTTGCATGCCGGAAGGACACTCGACCGGCCAAACAAACTCTCCAAATTTAGAGGATCAAGCGATGAAAACTGTGCATGCAGCGTTGCCCCTTTGCGCCTTGTTTTTGCTCGCTGCCGAAGTCGCCTTCGCCAGCGGCATCCGCCTCCGTCCGATCACCGGCGCCGGCTCAGGTTGCCCCGCCGGCACGATCGACGCCGAGTTGGTCGACGACGAAACGATCGAGCTCCACATGGATCCGTTGGTCGCCGAGAGCGGCGAGCGCGTAAACTGCGGATTCTTCCTGGCGTTCAGCGCTCCGCACCTTCAATTGGCCGTCGACTCGATCGACGTCCAGTACTCTTCGGCGCTGCGCCGCAACACGACGGCGACCTTCGACGCCTCGTACTACGTGCAAGGCCAGCGGACGAACGCCGAGTTTACGACGCTCTCGATCACCTCGGCGCATCCAAGCGACGAGGCGGCCATCGCCCAAGGCGATTCGACGGTGTGGACGCCTTGCGGCGCCGGCCGATCCTTGGTTACCAACATTGAATTGATTGTCCCGAGCACGGCGTCGACCCGCCGTAGCCAAGCCACCGTTCAACCGCTTCGCATCAAGCTCAAGAAGCGCAGCTGCTAACCCCTCGGCCGTTCCGTTTTTCGGAGATTCTTTTCTTCATTGACCCGCGCAGACGTCGCAAATGATCTCGGCGCTGCATCGCCAGCCCGCCGCCCCTCAGGGTTCAAAGAAAGAGGAATCTCTGAATCTGGGAACGGCCGTAGCGCCGAGCCAAGCTCGGGGAAAGGGAAAGATGACATAAGGATGTGACGTCGGAAACTTTCCAAAGAAGTCCGGTGGGTTTGAACC
>JAYWBY010000712.1:0-2947 GCA_043781115.1 Pseudomonadota bacterium | reverse complement strand
ACCTTGGCGCCAGCTGCTTATTTGCAGAAAGCCGTCGGTGTTTTCGCCATCGAGCGTGAAGCCTTGAGACAAGAGGAACGGCCGCCGATCAAAGGCTTGACTAAAGCTCTCCCACGCCGCGCCCGTGCCAAATTGCAGCGTAGCTGATGAAGAAACGAAGACCATGTCGCCGGAATGGGGATTGTCTGTAGAAATAGTGGCGATGACGTTAAGAGCGAGCGGTTGGTAGGAATCGTTCGCTTCATGGTGGAGGTAACCTCGAAATTGGCCGTTCACAGACTGCGTAAGCTCGGCTAGTGATTGGAGCGGCAGCTGAGTAAGCTGATCGGCGGCAGCCGTCACGTGAAAGCGTCGATCAAAGCGCCGAGAAGAAGGCAGCGGCTCGGTGGCTTTTTTGGTCAACCGGCATGGCCCGTTGATGGCGGAAAGACTACACGTGAGTTCTTGCGTTCCGATATTGCAAGTTGCGGTGGCGCTATCGCCCGCCAGACCAAGGCGCAGACTGAAGGGGACGAGTTCACCGCGCGTAAAAGTATGAGTTACACACCAATCTTGTGAGTCTGTTCCGGCCCCGTCCCCAGCCAAGCCGCAGAGTGCCGGGTTAGCCACGGCGAGCGTGGCATTGACCGCATAGCGCTGGAAGCCGTGCGCGTCCTGGGCGTCAGACCCCAGGCCCTTGCCCGTGGAAATTTGCAGGGCGAGCAGATGGCCGTCGCAGAGACCCTCGTATCGCCCTCGCAAGACTGGTACAAACTCTGCGCCCGGAGCCATGCTGGAGTCCGCATCCTCATTCTCATGCACCAAATGAAGAGTCGCGGCGGTACCATTAGAGCTAGAGCGCGACCAAATTTGGCCGTCGATAGCGATCCGGTCGTTCTGGCCGGCGGTTCCGACTACAATCAGGTCGTTGGCCTGGTCTTCGAGCTCTATTCGACCGGAGTTGGAATCATAATGAACGTGTTTGAAGCTCTCGGAAAAATACTCGGGCGAGTGGAAGCCTCCGAGCTCAACCTTTAAAATGGCGTTTAGGGTCGGGGCGCTGTCGGGATCTGACGGCTGAACCACATGGAGGTCTATGGTTGCGGCAAGCTTGCCTGCGCCGCCTCTGGCCTCGATAAAGCCTGAATATCGTCCTGCCGCCAGCGTCGCATCAGCAGCGTGGGCGTTGGACGCAAGGAAGCCGATTGCCAGAGTTGGCAATAACCGTCGCGAAAGAAAGGTCAGCATCATCCATTCCCTTTTTCTTGAGCTAGAGCGGCATTTTGGTTTCGCTCTGATGCACACTGAGACAGCGCTTGTATGCCATGCTGTTATCCATTAGTAAAATAGGATTATCGTTACCTTGTCCTAAGGATTATTTATGATTGGATCCCCTCAGGATCTCGAGTATTTCATGACAGTCTCTGAGACTCTGAACTTAACGCGCGCCGCGGAGCGTCTGGGCGTCAGCCAGCCGACGTTGAGTCTGGCAGTTCGTCGGCTGGAAACGAGTTTGGCGGTGCAGCTTCTCGTTCGCGGCAAGGCCGGTGTTCGTCTGACCCGCCCGGGCCTAAAAGTCGCGAGTGAGGCTCGCCACCTGATCGCGTCCTGGATCAAAGTTCGGGACGCGGCGGCTCAGGTTGAGACGGAGGTGGGCGGTCGCTTCACGTTAGGCTGTCACCCGTCGGTGGCTATCGATATGCTGCCGAGCTTTTACGGCGAGATTCACCGGCGGCATCGAGGTCTTGAAGTCCAGCTGGTGCACGGATTGTCTCGGGAGGTGACCGAGGAGGTCGTCAGCCGTCGGATCGACTTCGCCATCGCGGTCAATCCCCTCCGCCATCCAGATTTGGTGATTCATAACCTGCTTGAGGAGCGGGTTTCGCTTTGGCAGAGTCGCAAATATTTGCAAACGGCACTGCTGATTTGCGACCGGAGCCTCCTCCAGACGCAGGTCCTCTTGCGTGATTTAGAAAAGAACAAAATTATTTTTACAAGAGTCGTCCATTGTCCGGACTTGGAAGTGATCGCAAGCCTTACCGCTAGTGGAGCAGGTGTCGGCATCCTTCCGGAGTCGGTGGCGCGGCGGTCGCGTCCGTCGAAGCTATTGCCATTTGATCCCAGAATTACGCCGCACCGGGACCAGGTCTGTCTTGTCTATCGAGCCGATTTGGAAAGATCGGCAGCCAGCAAGGCGATCATCGCCGCGATCCGAGCCCCCTGGTTCGGGTCGAGGGCGCGAGGGTGAAAACATCGCCGGACGAGCTGTTTTTCCTTGAGACGAGGCAGCCTGATCAAATCTCGCTGACTCTTGATGAGCGCCTACAACCCTTGACCTTTTAAGGTCGGCCTTCCGAAATTCTTCGCCTCAAACCCGAGGCAGGTGACGACGAGAGCACTTTGCGCTTTCGAGTGGCGTAAGCGTTACCGCCGATCCATTGCTGCCGGCGGTGCCAGACGAGTGCCCGGACCAAGCCGCCGGTGATCCGTGCCGGTGGCATGATTTTCCCTGCCAAGAGGCTTGGCCTCATTGGCGACGCAACGGCGTGCCATAGCGCGGGACAAGACCCGGCCCTGTGGGTCACAAAGTGAGACGAACTCGCGCTAAGGGTGTTCGCCTCCTATGCGGGCAAAGGGTTGGGAGTGAAAGCAAGAGGCCAGGGAAGTTATTCCCCGGCCTCCTATCATCTTCGCCCTTGGATCTAATCACCAGGATCTGGAACGGCGGTAGCAATAGTAGTTGTATCCACCGGTCGTATAGGAAACCGGGCGGCTGTAGCCATACCCGGAACCTCGGTAGTAGAGGACCGGGCGGTACGTCTGTGACCAATAGTTATTGTTCCAACCGCTCGAACTGTTGTTGCCGTAGCCGCTGTTGTTGCCGTAGCCGCTGTTGTTGCCGTAGCCACTGTTGTTGCCGTAGCCACTGTTGTTGCCGTAGCCACTGTTGTTGCCGTAGCCACTGTTG
>JAYWBY010000711.1:0-2951 GCA_043781115.1 Pseudomonadota bacterium | reverse complement strand
ACCTGTGCCCTTTGGCCATGTACCCACCACACTTCGGACAAAGATCGATCACCCGCTGGTTTTGTTGCCCCATCCGCGGATCCATCCCCTGCCCCGCCTGCTCCCGCGTCCTACGCATCATCTCTTCCGTCGCCGAAATCACTTTTCTCTTCAGCGTCCGATAGATGAAATACGCCACGCCAAACGGCGCGGCGATGCGAAGGAGCGGCACGAGCGACGCGAGCCCACCACGCGTCGCCAGGAGCACGAGGAAAATGACCCCGAGACCCATCAACGTCGCTTTGTAGTCCTTGACCTTCACCCTGTAAGTACCGTCTCTCCGGCTTTCCCGGAAATTTTCGGCCTCGTGCGCACGGCGAAGAATCCGGACAAGGTCACGAGCAGCCCGCCGACGATGGCGCCGACGATCCAAGTCCTGGTGCGACCTTCCGGCAAACCGTCGACCGAAATGATGAAGGTCTGCCCGGCGGGCAAGGGCGCGTTGCTGAGCATAGCTTCATATTGCGGGTCCGGAGCCGAACCCATTTCTCCCGGCGCCAGGACCGAGGACGAGACGTGCATGCCTCCGTCTCGCGGCAATAGGAGGGTGAAACTTTGAATCTCGGCGACAGGCGCCATGGTCAGCTGCGCCTTGCCGTAACTGGCGTCGACCCTAAAGCCGATGCTGACGATGTGGACGCCCGGCGGGAACTCCTTGTCGACCAAGACGCCGTTGCCTTCCGAGAGGCTGACCTCGCCGGCCTCGACGCCCTCTTGGGGGACGAAGTCGACGGTTTCCTTCGGCAACATCACCGCTTGTTTGAAAGGAGCTGGGGCCTCGCCGGTATTCTGCACGGCAAAGACGTAGCTGCCGTAAACGGCATCGAGGCCTTGGCGCAAAATGACCAAGTGCTTCGGCGTCAACGTCACTTCGGCTAGCGCCGGAACGGACCAAAGAGGCGCGAGGAGAAGCGCGCGGCGGAGGAACTTACCCATGCTTTTTTGCCTCGCCCGCCGGCACGGTGTGTTCCAAAAAGTCGAGGCGCCTGGACGCATCGACGTAACGGTGAGTCAGGAAGTCCTTCCTCTTCGTCCAAGCGAGCTTCGAGAGGTTGCCGGCCTTGAAGGCCTGTTCGTCCTCGAGAAAGCGCTTCAGCAACGCGCCCTTCAAGCTGATCAGCGTATCTTTTGAGTGAATGGCCGAGCCGGCCTGGAGCAAGCCCCCAGGCCCGAGCCAAAAGGGCGCGAGGAGCACCGACAACAACACGATTCCGACCGCCACCGCCAAATAAATCACGCCGCTTCAGCCTCCCGCGCCCTTGACCCGAAGTTGGTCAAGACGCGCATGCATTTCCTTGATGATTTCGTCGCCAGCGCGGACACCCATGGTGCTGACGACGCGGCGCTTCCTCCAAACGAAGAACCAGACGGCAGGCGGCCCGCAGAGAAGCACCAGGATCGGCATCAACCAAGCCAGGATGTTGAACCCCTTGGCGGGGGGCGACCTGAGAATCCAAGGGCCGTAACGCTCCGTGAAGTACTTCAGGATCTCTTCCTTCGACTTCCCCGCTTCCACCTGCTCCTTGACGATGTCTTTGATCTGGAGCGAGAACTTGGCGTCCGACTCGAGGACGCTGAGGCCCGTGCAGGTCGGACAACGCAGTTCGTAGGCTACGTCGCGGAACTTCTCTCCAATGACGCCTTCGCTTGGATAAGCCTTCTTCAAGGCGTCTTCGTCGGGCGGACGCTGGTCTTGGGCGTTGGCGGGAGCCAAGGTAAAAACCAGAGCCAGGCTCCATAGGCCTAAAACGTAGCGGATGCATTTGCTCATTCGATTGCCCTAATGACGTCCCGGCTCTTGTCGCCGCGGTAGCGGTCGAAGATCGCCAAGAGGCCGCCGCTCACCATGATGAAGGCCGCCATCCAGACGAAACGCACGGTCGGGTTGATGTGAAACTCGAAGGTCGCCTTCTTGCCGCCGGCGCGGTCGAAATCCGAAAGCGTGATGTAGAGGTCTTGCCAGAAGCCGGTCTTCATGGCGACTTCGTGGTGGAGTTCGTCCTTGGTCGGGTACTTGCTCCTCGCCGGGCGGAGGCGGTCGATGGCGACGCCGTTCTGCGTGCCGTCGAGCAGGCCCTCGAAGTAGGTGGCGTTCTCGTACTCGTTGACTTCGATGCCCTTGAACGTCAGGTGGTAACCGTAGAAGTCGACCGATTCGCCGTCGCTGAGCGTCGCGACTTTTTGGAGCCCCCGGTAGTTGCCGAGGAAGCCCAGGACGATGACGAGAAAGCCGACGTGGGCGACGAAGCCGCCGAAGTAGGCCAGGTTCCTCTTGAAGAAGAGGCGGAAGTTGAAGCGCAGGTCCTTGAACCGATAGAAGAGGTCATAGGCGAGGCAGAAGAACGACCAGCTGCACATGTACATACCGACGAGCTGCGCTCCGAGGTTAAAGGCCTTCTTCGTCGACATCACGTCGCCGTAGTAGATCAGGCCGGCCGAGAGCGGAACGGCCAAAATGGCCGCGGTGATCATGATGCGCGCGCCGTGCGGGATCTTGCCGGTTTGAAACCGCATCAAGTTGCCTATGGCAATCGAGCCGACCAAGGACAGGCCGATCCACGGCGCGAAGGTGTTGAAGTAAGGCGCCTGGACGGTCGTGCGCTCCCCCGTCAAAGCCTCGGAGACGATCGGGTAAAGCGTGCCCACGCATACGATGGCGCCAAGCGTCAGGAGCAGGAACTGCGTCACGACCAAGGCCGACTCTTTGGAGACTCCCCACGCCTTGTCGGTATCGGCCGGCAAGATCGAGTGCGCCCTGAACCCATAGATCAGCGACGCCACCAGCAGCATCGAGGCGAGGAAGATCAAATAATTCGGACCGATCGGCGACTCGGCGAAGGAGTGCACCGAACTTATTATGCCCGAGCGCGTGATAAAAGTGCCGAAAAAGCTGAAGAAGAACGCCAGGAAGG
>JAYWBY010000710.1:0-8255 GCA_043781115.1 Pseudomonadota bacterium | reverse complement strand
CGGTGGCACTTCTTCTGGCACGCTTTCGCGAGTCGATCCGACGACCGGCCAAGTCGTGGCCGACATTCCCGTGGCGGCGGATTCCCACGGCATCGCCGCCGCCGGAGCCTTCGTCTGGGTCTCGAGCAGCGCCGGCAATTCCGTCACCCAAGTGGACCCAAGAACCAACATCGTCGTCGCGACGATTCCCGTCGACAAGGGGCCTCGCTTCATCGCCGGGGGCGAAGGGGGAGTGTGGGCCCTTTGCCAAGGAACCGGCACGGTCGCCCACATCGACGCCGAAACTGGCGCGCTCGTAGGTCACATCGACACCAAGACTCCGGGCGGCGGCGGCGACATTGCCGTCGGCGAGGGCTACGTTTGGGTCACGACGTTTGGCCGTCCGGTAACCCGGATCGATCCGAAGTACGGAAAAGTTCTCGAACAATTCCAGGGCAGCGGCTTTGGCGACGCTATTCGAGCCGGAGTAGGATATGTGTGGGTGTCGGGAGGGCATTTATCCCAGATAAAACCCGCCGCAATCGTCGCCCCGTAAGTCACAGAAAGTTCTTCGTGCCGGACGCCTTCGCCCCATTCGAACTAGTGCTCACTTGCAGCGGCGCGACTTCGATCCGAAATGTAGAGCTCAACCAAACGATGCACGGCTCGGTCGGGCCTTGGGGCGAAGCGAATGCTCTTTACGTCGAGCCTTCCCGCTTAAAGGCATTGCTTGCGGCACCTGGCGACGCCGACGTCACACTCTTTGACGTGGGGCTTGGCGCCGCAGCCAATGCGTTAGCTGCCATTCGCGTCGCACTCGACACTGGTGCCACGTTGAACCGGCGGCTCCGAGTCATAAGCTTCGAACGGGACATTCGCCTCCTGGGTTTCGCCGTCGAAAAATTCGAGAATTTTCCGCACTTCGAGAGATTCCGCGAAGCCCTGCTAGCCCTGCTCAATCAACACCTGTGGCTTAGTCCCTGCGGAAGGATCCGTTGGGAGCTGCGGGTCGGGGACTTTCTGAAGTTGATCGATCAGGAGTTGCTGACTCCTGACATTATTTTTCACGACCCATATTCACCGGCGGCAAATCCGGAAATGTGGGACATCGCTTGCTTCGAAAAGCTGCGTCGGGCAGCGAGCAAGAACGATGGTCCGACCTCTCTCCACACTTATTCGTGCGCCACTCCCGTGCGAGCCGCACTTTTGCTTTCCGGGTTTTTCGTCGGCCTGGGGCCGGCGACCGGACGGATGAACTCGACGACGATTGCGTCGACGCGCCTCGACGCGCTCTCCGAACCACTGGACGAACGTTGGATGAGCCGGTGGCTGCGCTCCCATACTAGATATCCCTACGGAACGACCTCCGATTCATTTGACGCAATGACGGCGACGTTGCGTCGTCACCCCCAGTTTCCGGCTTTCGAGCATGAGTGAATGAAGACAGCATAGATGAAGTCGCTTCCGGCAGTGAACGACAAGCAAATGGCGGACCTGAGAAGACCTTTCGGTACCGCAAGTGACTACGGCTAAGCATGTCTCATTGCCGGTTACCTCGATCCTGACCTTGCGCGACTTGAGAAGGATCGAGCGCGTCAAGTGGCTGTTGGCTAAGAGGCGCAGCTCAGTGATCGAGACCTCCTGCGGCGGCTCGCCAACCCGCCGCTCGTTAGGAAGGTCCGCGAAGAGGAGGTCGTCGAAGGACGCGCCACCGTGCTTGACCTCCTCCATGACCGCTGCTGCAATAGGCTGCCGGCGAGCATTGATAGTAGAATCGACGTCGCTAAGCGCTGACGCCTGCCAAGGAGCAGCTTCTGAGCCAGTGAAGGCTCGCCAACGCACTTCGGCTATCAATTTCTTCGGGTGCGCGACGGCAGGCTTGTAGATTGCATCTAAAGCAGCCACGGCATAGGGGAGTTTCTTTCGCGGACAGTAGCAGGCTAGCGGTTCCTGCAGCCGGCGCTTCAACTCCCGAACGGTCGAGCCGCTGAAGCGGTCATACTCGCTTACCAGTTCCTTCAGCCAGGGATCGTCTCGCTGGTCCAGGAATGGTGGAGTCAACACCTGTGGCGCCGATGTATCCTTCATGTCGCCTCTCCGCGAGGTCACGTCCTCGCCGCCGTGATTGCCCGACTTCCATGGTATCCGCCGCCAACAGCTCATATATTTGGGCGCGCTTTCCTGGCGCCGGCCTGAGGACCCGGCCGATCCGTTGAATATGTTCGCGATTGGCGCCGGTGCCGCCCACGATAATGGCCACGTCGGCGGCCGGGACGTCCAAGCCCTCGTTCAGGACATTGCATGACACAATTGTTCGCAATGTTCCCTGGCGGAACGCCTCGAGGATCTTGGCCCTTTCGGCGCGTCCGATATCCGCAGTAATCGGGGCGACCAGATATTGCCTTGCTACATGCAGGGCAGTAGCGGAGTCCGCCGTAAAGATTAACTTCCTTTGCTCGGAATGCCGCGCCAGTAGGTAAAGAAGCATCTCGCGCTTGCGTAGCGTGAAAGCCATCTGGCGTTTCGCCCGGTGATAGGCATTGACCGCCGCGCGTCCTGGCCCGGACTGCCGAGCCAGACGCAGGAAAATATCCCACGAGCCTCCAGGGCATTGATCCTGGAACGCCCGGAAAAATTGGCGAAAAACCTCGTAATCAGCATCATACGCCCGCCGTTCCTCGGTAGTTAGCGGCAGATGCAAGCAGGCGACGTCGAATTCGGCCAGCGCACCTCCAACCAAGTCCTCCAACTTCTGATCAAAGACACCGAGGCCGATGAGCTCTTTGAGCAATCCCAGGCGCTCATTGTCCAGCGTTGCGGAGAGGCCGAGTCGGAACGGCGAGGTGAAGGACTCAAGCGCCTCATCGCGCTTACCGTCGCCAAAATGATGGACCTCATCGACGACTAGCAGATCGAATTTGTTGCCCAGCCACCACCCCGCCCGGTAGGCACTCTCAAATGTCGAGACCGTGATCGGCTGGATATCGTGAGTACCGTCGCCAAAGGAGCCAACGGGACCTGAGTAAAACTCGCGAATGGCTGAGACCCATTGGTGCATGAGGACCCGGGTCGGCACCAGACAAAGAGTCGGACGTTTGGTCCGCTGCATCGCCGCGACTGCGACGCGCGTCTTACCGGCGCCGGTCGGCAGGCAGACGATCCCGCGCCCGCCTGCGGCTCTCCAGGCGAGAAGGGCGGCCTCTTGATACGACCTGAGCGCGACCGGGCGCCAATCGGATTCGAGGATCTGCCGGCCAGGATCGCGCACGGCGTCCCTCAGGGCTGGGAATAGGGCATTGAGGTGTTTGGCAAGGACGGCGTAGGAATGGGCCGGTGCGCGCCAAACATTGGTCCTTTGGTCCCACGAGACCAGTTCGCTTAGCTGGCCAGCGAGGTCAGTCGTCAGCCCATCAACTACGATCGTTCCACGATCGAATTCAAGGGTAACGGTGGGCGTCGTGGAAGCGGCAATTGTTGTGGCTGTCTGTTCCATCGGGCGTAACGATGCCGGATTCGAGCATCAAAGTCCCCGGACGTCGCTGGTCGCGCACAGACACCTTACAGGTATTGGACTCAGCGGCTGCTCGTCGAGAGTCGAAGACAGGGTTCGACTCCGATCGGCGCCTCCATTCGTTTTCCCGCCTGTTACGGTCTAAAACGATAAATCGGTAAAATCAGAAACCAAAGGTTTCGGTGGCTTGTCAGGGTCGCTTTGGGGTCATCATCACACGAAATCACGGCGCGTCACGCGGCGTGGCTTCGCGGTGGCTTCGGTTTGGCTTCCGCTAGAAGTGTGTAGGGTGAACAACACCCCATTCCCGCTCGATCATCCCGCAAGTCTTGGCTCTTGAACCAACTTTTATACCAGTGATTTATGAACGCGGCCGGAACCCCGAAGCTCTGCCGAGGCCCTACAGACGAGGAGGTCGAAGGCATCGTGGGTGCCGTCGCCAGCGTCGTCATGAAGGAGCTCTCAGCCCGGGGATATCTGCCGTCAGGGGACGCTGACGACGAGATCGCATCTGATGCGTCATGGATCGATGCGGTGTTTGCGCAGTCCGGGCAGCTGGCTGCCGCGCTTTCGGCGAGTTCGGTGCTGCACGTGGCGTTTGGCGAAAGGGCTGGCCGAAAGGTGCGTCGCATCGGCAGGGGCTTCGGCTGCGAAGACGACGAGCTCTTGCCTAAGGGGCGTCGGTGCTTCAGCTTAAGCGTTGCTGAGAATATCAGCATGAATGGCGGTCCTTTCGCCTTTTCTGGTTTCGATGGCGCCGGCAACATCACCTCCTTCCGAGGCGGCAGGCTTCAGCATCTGCTCGACCACAAAGTCGGCCTTTTTTTGGGCCGGACGGGTGACGCGCCTTATAAAACTGTTGCGTCGGCAACGTTTCCCGACAAAGTGCGGATCGTCGTCAAAACCATCGTCGCTCCAGTAAAAATGGCGGTCGATTTTGACGCCCTTCTCCTTCTGGACGCTCCGCCCCGCGTTTACACAGGTACTTCTGTGGCAACCAAGATATTGAGCGACCGTGACCTTCTCCTCGCGCCGACAGGCTCCGGACGTGAGCGCGCCAGTGATAGATGCAGTTATGATCGCTGGATGTGTTTTTCAAGCGGCGAGATTGTAAAAAGGGCGTAGCGCTTTCAGCGCGTGCCGAGAATTGTAGTTACGTATTCACTGATGCCCACAGCATTCCCGCCGCTGCGCCTGACTTGAGTGATATTGCCGCGGCCTGGACGGTTACCCAAGCTGAAAACGTCGATGTTTGCATCTTGGGCGAACCATTGACGGACATTCCGTGCAAAAAGCCTCCGAAGTGCGCTACCGAGATTCAGGCTTCGCTCCTCGCCATGAAGACCAAAAAGGCAGATTGGCGCATTCCAGGGCGTGCCGAAAAGTAGTGTTGAGGCGTTAAGAGCTCCGGGAGCACTTACTCCGAGAGATCGGGTTCATTTACTGTGAAGATTGCTGCGTACCGCATTGGCTGACAGTGCACGAGGCCAGTGCTAGTCCCAGCATCGACGGTCCGTACCATTTCGATAACGATCTAATCACTTCGCGATTTTCGACGACTGAATCGTGCACTCTCCTCCGTCCTTTACCGTGCATTCGCCGCCGCCGTTCTTCATCGTGATGGTGCACTCAGTCGCGCCGGCCGGGATCGAAAGTTTTTTTGTGACGCCACCCGCAATGGACCAATCTTCGCTGTTGCTGCCGCATTTTTTCTTGAGCTCGTAGCTAGAATTGTCTTTGTTGGTCATGCTCCATTCCGCGAAGGCGGTGGCGGAAAGAGTCGACATACCGACAGACAATGCGAAAAAAATCTTTTTCATGGAAAACTCCGGTACGAGGTTATGACGTAACATCGGTTATATTGTAGGATTCAATTTGCATGCCGCAATAGAGAATGCGCGCAGACGTTCACATTTTGTGAACCTTGTGCCGAGTGGGCGAAGTCCCTGTCGACCCAGTCAGGAAGGTCGGTTTCCACGCCGTCCTCGGCGAGGTAACCGTCGCGGCGCAGGGCATCGATGAAGACATTGGCGGCAGCTTCGACAATGTCGGCGAGCTCCTCGGCGCAGCTGGAAGAAGACGGGCGTCGGCCCGGCAACCGAGAAGACGCCATCCAAGACGACCGAGTGGAAGTGCACGTTGGCGTTGAGCGCGCTGCCAAAGCGCTGCACGAAGGTGACGCCTCCCGCTTGCGGCTCCTTGATGCCTTGCTCTTCGGCGGCATTGATATAGTAGCGCGCTACCATCGACGTTATCAGTTGATGCACTGTGCCGACGAGCTTTCGACTTGCCGCCAGCCAGAAGCGCAGCGCATAGGGGAACGGCGTCACCCATTGCCGAAACGCCACATGAGGCAGGACGTTGTCGATCAAGTGGACGGCGGTTTCAGATTTTCGCTTGGCGCCACACGAGGCGCAGAAGCCGCGTTTTTTGCAGGAAAAGGCCACGAGTAGACGCTTGCCGCGGCCGTCGCACGACAGGATGACGAAGCCGAACTCGGGACGTCCGCAGCGGAAGTACGCCTCGAACTCTCGCTCAATATAAGCCGGCAGCGGCGAGCGGTCGGTGTCGGCCTGGCGGTCGGCGAATCGAATCACTTATAGGCCGTCGACACCTCAGCGGCATCCGCCTTCCCAACGTCGACCGTTACGGACACGAGGTGATCGAGCTGATCCAAGCGGTTCTAAACCCGCTAAACCGTCGCATTTAAGCGAGTTACTTGCTTCAGATAAGCGGGCTTACGTAAAAAACCGGTCCCATTATAGACATTTGTGACCTATAATGTTCACATGAAGTCGATTCGTCGTCTGAAAAGCATAAAAAAACAGATGTTTAACCCTCAGGACGCGGAGCGTACCGGCGTCAGCCCGCGTATGCTGACCTACCTTGTGCAACGCGGGGCAATCGAACGGCTCGCCCAAGGGCTATATGCGTTCCCGAATGCAAAGCCGGACGACCTACGCAGCGCGATCCAAGAACACTTGGCCGTCATTCCGTCGGCGATCGTTAGCTACTCAACGGCGCTGCATCTCCACGACCTCACCGATGACCTGCCGGACTTGATCGAATTGATCGTGCCGTATCAAAACACGCCAAAGCGCCGCCTCTACGGCGCTCGACTCCACCGTTTGCGTGGCAACATGCGCCGAGTCAGAACCCAGAACATTGACGGCATTAAAGTGACGACGGTCGAGCAAACGATCATAGACCTCCTGCGAACCGGCACGTCGCTCTCGCGGCTCATCGAGATTTTCCGACTAGCGCAACGAAAACGCCTCGCCCCAAGTCTCACCGATTTGACCAAAATCGCCGCCGACTTTCGCGCCAAGGGCCGAGCGAAAGTGCTCGTCGAGGCGCTGCTGTGACACAGAGCCGCGAAGAAAATGTTCGCGCCCAGCTCCGCGATGTTGCCAAGTCGCTGAACCTGACGACGCCGCAGGCGCAGCTTCTCTTGTGCCAAGAGCGCTTTCTGGCGCGTCTCGCGTCGCTTGACCGCGATGGACTCGCTTTTGTCTGGAAAGGTGGAAGTCTAATCTTGCGCCTGTATCGCTCGTTGCCAATACCACGCTACACCATCGATATCGACCTGCTGCTCAAGGGTCGCCCCATGGGCGACGTCCGGGGCATTCTGGAGCGCGCGGTGGCGCTCGATCTCGACGACGGATTCGGGTTTCGCGGCATAACCTCAGAGCCGATGGAGCGCGACACGCCTTACGGCGGCGACCGCTTCGAAATCGGCTGGACGTTCTATCGCAAGCCGGGATCGCAGACGCTCAAGATCGACGTGTGCGCCGGAGATGTTGTCAGCGAACGACGCGTGTCAACGCGTGATCTCTTCGTAATGAAGGACGGCGAACGCGACCTTACCATCAATGTCTACCCGCCGAAGTTCATCTTCGCGGAGAAGCTGGAGACCGCGGCCCGCTTCAAAACTGGTAACTCGCGGTTCAAGGACTTTGTTGATCTGTGGTCGTTGATTCGTCTCAACCTCGATCCTGAGCTTGTCAAAGCCGCGGTTCTCACCTGTTTCGCGAATCGGGGCACGGTTTGCTCCACAGTCGCGCTCCGCGCGATCGTCAGCGACGCCGATTTTGCCTCGCTGATGGAGCGCGTTCGTGAAAGGTCATTCTCGCGTCTTGGCCTTCCGCCGGTTCCGGTCTTGTTCGGCGACCTGATGCATTTCGTCGACAGACTCGGACTCCCGGCGTAACCGATCGTCGACTAGTTCGGGGAAAACTTTCTTTAACTTCTTGATCGCGTAGTCGAGCCGCTCCTGGAGCGTATCGACACGAATTCCGAGTAGGCGTGCAATCTCAGTCTTGGAAAGTCGCTCCGGGTTCTTGATGTAAACGCGCCGCATTGTCTCCTTCTGTAGGCGCGTAAGCGTTGCCCAAAAGCGCTTGAATCGCCTCGAAGAGTTGACCTGCGGCTCCGGCTCGCCCGGCGCGGCGATATCCGGCTGATAGCTCACCCGCTGCTGGGCCAATGTATCAGCGTCCGAGATCGGCTTGCCGAAGTTCGCCAAACGTTGAAGTGCAATCGCGACGTCGTCCTTCTTGCCAATTCGTTCCCGAAGCTGCGGGTTCTCGTCGATCGCACGGTGCTTCTTGCACTTCGCCGTCTTCGGATTTTCCGGGTCTCGCCCCACGCTGTGCTCCGTGCAAAATGTGAATCACTAGTTCACTAAACACCGGTTTTTCTAACCTGTGGATAAGCTTTTTACCAAGTCAATGAAGCTCGCTGGTTAGCTTGATTGGTGCTTCGT
>JAYWBY010000709.1:0-8257 GCA_043781115.1 Pseudomonadota bacterium | reverse complement strand
GCGCGAAGATCACTACTACCAAACGGCGACGCTCGGCGCGTACTTCCAGGACTCTGAGCCGAACGGCGTCGCCGACCCGTTTAATTCGGTCGAGCTCGTCGAGCGCGAACTGGGGTCCGTACTGAAAACGATCAGCCACAGCTACCAGCGCATCTATCAAGCGCCGCCGACGTCGACGCCTTCTGTTTGGTCCGACGGCTCGACCGCGCTTGACCCCGATCTGCGTCGTCCGACCTTCGCGTGGGCCGGCGGCGTCGACAACCTCATCGACGACGTGCGCTCCGGCACCTTCTTGCTGATCCACCGCGGCCACGGCTGGTGGGACCGTTGGGGGAATCCCGGTATGCTGCAGAGCGACGTCTCTCGCTTCTCGGTCACTGACCACCAGTTTCCCGTCGTCCTCAGCCTCAACTGCGCGTCAGGACTGTTCGACAACGAAACGGTCGACCTCCCGGCAAACAAGCTCGAGGACGGCTACGGTCCAGACGCGTCGAAGGTGTACCTTGCGGAAGCTTTGATCCGTAAGGGAGACGGAGCCCTGGCCGTCATTGCCGACACGCGGACCAGCATCAGCCTACTGAACGACGAACTCGGTCGCGGCTTCTTCCGCGGGATGTTGCCGCGCGACACCACTAGCGGCGGCGAAGGCCTCGTCGGTCGCCTCGGCGACTTGCTCAACTACGCCAAAGCCAACGTCGCCACGCAGCGCGTCGATCCGGCGTCCGTCCGCGAGCAAATGACGATTTACAACTTGCTGGGCGATCCGACGGTCGAGCTGCCGCTCGTGAAGCCGCAAGACTTGCGCGTCGTCACGGCGACTTTAGACGACGACTTCGGCGACGACGGCGACCAACCGACGGGCTACGTCTTGAACGTGACGCTGGCGCCGATCGGTTGCGACGACTGCAGCCTCAATTCGCTCGACGAAGCGGTACGCCGTGAACGCCAACCGATGATGGTCGTCCAAGACTCGCTAGGCAACGTGCTCGGTCGCGGCCTCGGCGGTTTGAACTTCTCGGTTAGCTTGCCGCGCCAACTACCGGCGGCTCTTGCGGTCACCGTGGCCGGAGCGACCATCCGGACGCTGTACTTCACACAGCCGCACTGAATCGCATCCAGTGGCCCGTCGCGCTCAGCGCGACGGGTACACTTGGATGTTGAAGCGCAGGATCATGTCGGCGTCGCTTGATTCGAGGCCGGTCTGGATCTTCCGGAGCGTGTCCTTGATTCGTGGCAGCTCCTTGAGATAGTCGGCCGTGCGGACGCTGATCAGGTTCGACTCGTAGTAGGATTCGCTGCTCTTTGGGATCCAGCGATCGACCTCGAGCATGGCGCTTTCGATCGAGAGGCGGACGAAGTTTTGCAGGGAGATGCCGTCTTCGCTGTCGACGAACTTGATGGTGTCGCGCAGCAACTTGTAGCGGCCGTCGTTCAACTCCGCCAACCCCGCGGAAATCAGCAAGTGCAGCGCCGAGTCGAGTTCGACGCCCATGGCGCGGCCGAAGTAGGAGCCGAGCTCCTCCCTGGTCGGTTGGTTCTTGTAGAGGCCGAAAGCGCAAAAAACCTCGAAAGCGAAGAACATGCCGCGTAGTCGTTCGGGCATCGTTTCGTCGGAGGCGGCCACGGCTTTCCGGTGCGCGGCAATCTGCGTCGCGAGGTCGGCGCGGCTCTCTTCCTCGGCGACGTCGTGTTCGAGGAGCAGGTGGAAGAGTTCGGAGCGCAAGCCATCGAGGCCCAAGCCGTGGGCGAGACCTTCCCAATAGTCGGGGTTGAGCTTCCGGCGCCCGTTCATCACGTCGGCGAGATAGCCCTTTGATTTGATTCCCGCGGCGCGACAAAGAAACGCCAACGAGTACTTCGCGTTCTCGGCTTTCCGAAGGTCGTAGAGCCTCCGCACGATCTCGGCGCTCGAGTCGGCGGAAAGCAGGATTTCGTTTAAAGCATCGTGGCGCATCGCGCGGGACCCTATCAATCGTCGAGAATTATGTCCAAGCCATAAAGAAGAGAGGTCGCCTCGGGCAGGGAAAAGTGAGTTTTTTTCAGGAGATTGTCTCCTGGGCGGATCGCGTAGTTGAGGGCGTTGCGGAGGTCGGCCTTGGTGAAGTTGGTGTCGAGGAAACGAGCGCCCTGAAAATCGGTTTCCTGGCAGTAAGCTTCCGACAGGTTGGCGTGGCCGAAATCGGCTTCCTCTAGGTCCTTACAGCCCGAAGAAACCGCCAACGCGAGTGCAAGCGCGAAGCAGCAGAGAAAGCGCATCGAAATCTCCAAGATCACAATGGATGATTGGTCCCGCCATAGTACAAGACCTGCGGCCGCTTGCTTAGGCCAAATCATGCTTGCGCGTCCTTTGATCTGGGTGTTGACTGAACCCCGCCCTTGTCCCCAACTAGAGGTAACCATGCGCATTTTGTCCCAAGTCCTAGTCGCCGTTTGTCTGCTGTCCGCCGCCAAGACGCTGCATGCCGAAGCTGCTACGACAACGTACGCCGACATCGAAGTGAAGGTCGACGGCGACAAGATCGAAAAAGGCGCCGCCGGCATTCGCACCTTGTTCATCACGATTTACGACGAAGCTAGCAAAATGCCGATGCCCTACGGCGCGCTTAAGATCGAGCTGACGAAGGATGCGAAAGATTCGATCTACAAAGGCAAACTCGACACCAACAACATCATGGTCATGGGTGGCGGCGACGCCCCGAAGACCTTGCGAATCAAAGCCAAACTCGACAAGGACGGCTCCGCCGGCTCCGACTCCCCGGGAGACCTGGTTGGGATCGCCGAGCACGTGGCACTCGGGTCGAAGGTCGTCGTCAAGATCAACAAGGCCATCTGAAATCGTCCGGTTTTAGCGAAAATACCAAGCATCAGAAATCGGCGCCCCGTAATTTTTGGGTAAACGACTCCGACACCTCCTTGCCGGGTAGATGCCTACTTTCAGGCACCCGCAAGGAGACGTCGCATGAGTTACGGCCGCCGCACCGCCCACTTCTGTAAAGTCGTGGGTGTCTTGGGTATTACGACGCTTGGCTTCGCCGCCTGCGACAAAGCAAAAAGCGCGCTGAAAGACGTCGCCAGGATGTCGTTTACCGGCACGGTGAACCGCGCCGGCACGAAGACGCCGATTCCAGGTGCCAACGTCGTCCTCATTCCGCTGGCGAGCCTCGATGCGATCACGAGCCTCGTCGAAGTCAAAAAGATCCCCGATGGCAAAGGCGGGAGCGCCAATCGCGTTCGCATCAAGCTGAATCAGGTTCAAGCCTACTTGAAAGCGCATTCGGACACGACGAAGGCTACCACAGATGGCAGCGGCAAGTTCAGCGTCGAAGCACCGACGAACGTTTATCTCGTTTACACTTACGGTCCGGGCGCGGAACCGGGCGGCGCACCCGATGCTTACGGTCCCGCCTTCTGGGGCATCAACCCGGTCACTGGTGAGCTCGACAAAGAGCACCTGATCGGCGCCGACCTCAAGATCAAGCAGAACAACGACGCCATCCAGCTCCCCGGTGGCCCGGTTCCTCCCGTCGCTCCTCTGGCCGCGACGCCGCAGCCGAAGGACAAGGTCGTTCCGCCGCCGGCTCCCGCCACCCCTCTCGCCGAACAGCCGGCGCCGAAAAAGGGCGACGTCCTGCCTCCCTGCAACATCGTCCCGCCGGACGCGAACACGACCTTCTGGACGAGCGTCAAGCTTACCTATGAAGGCGGGTTCATTGGCACCGGCGGCGCCCTCCAAGCCGACACGGCCCCAACTCCCGAAGGTCAGCCATACGTCGTTCTCGAAGCGGAACTCGCCGCGGAGCAGAGCACGCCAGTTTACCTGATTATGCAGAAGGGCTTTGACTCGACCTACGTCTCCGGTTGCCAGAACACCGTCAGCGCCGCGACGACCCGCGTCTACCCTGTAACTGTCAATGGCACGCATGTCTCCTACCAGCTGGTCCCTCCGGGACCGTTCTACACCTTCTTCTTGGCCAAAAGCATCGGTGGCGAACGTTCCGCCGACGTCCCAAGCACCATCGACACACCTAGCTTGACGCTGACCGTCGGTAAACGTTCCTGCGACTTCGCCGTGCCGGAGCGCCCGTTCCTCGCCACCCTTACCTGGGACGTCGAGTCGGACATCGACCTTTACGTGTCGAAGTATGACGCAACGAAGGTCGCCGCCGCTGCTTCGGGCGACGAAATCGGCGAGAGCATGATCGACCAAGCCAACTACACCCAACGCGAAGGCACGACGCTGACCTTGGACGTCGACAACACCTACGCCTACGGCCCGGAAAACAACGGCGACAGCAAAGCCGAGGCGAATCCGGAAAACTTCTGCTACCTCGTGCAGATTCACTATTACGCGGGTTCGGCTCCGGCCGTGAATTGCAGCGTCGACGTGACGAAGGTCGAGTCGGCAAACGGCAAGAAGACCGTCAAACAAGTCGCTTCGAAAGTTACGCTGCACAAACAGGACGAATGGCAGAGCATTGGCGCCTACGGTCCTTCGCAGTGCCAAAAACTCTTGAATCCCCCGCCTAAATCTAACGACATCTCGACCTATCCGCCGCTCGCTGACTGCACGAATCCCTATAGCTGCGACATGAAAGGTGAGTCGTCCGGTCAGTTCAAGCCGACCGTTGGTCTCGACAAAACCAGTTACGCGGCAAGCGATCTCGTCAAAGTCACTTATTCCGGCATGCCGGACTTCAGCGGCAACTGGATCACGCTCGTGCCGAAGAGTTTCCCGGCCAACAGCTGGTGTTCGTGGCAATGGGTAAGCGGGGCCGAAGGCACGCAATACTATGGCAGCTTGCCTCCTGGTGACTATGAAGCGCGCGTTTATTACAACTGGCAAGGCGGCACCGGAAGCGGCGGCGGCCAGTGCGAAGTGATCGGCTCCAAATCGTTCACGGTGACCCCGTAACCGCGCCAGCGCCAAAACTCGACGACACTCCGCATGTCATTAGTTGGCTTGCGTGCACCGGTTGAAGTCCGAGATCGAGTTGTCATACGTGAAGAGCGCTTGGCCCGTCGTGTGATCGTATTGGTAGATGTGATACGCGTCGGTGAACACCCAGCCGCAAACCTTGGTCGGCGACGACGTGTCGACGGCGGTGAAGCAGTAGAGGTAGCGCGAGTCGCCAAAGAACTCGGTGGCGACGCCGACCGCCCTCAAATCCGCCAGTCGGTAGAGGCCGTTGGATTTGATGTAGAGGTAGTCCGAAGCCCGACCGGCGCAAATCAACCCGTTCTTGACGTGCTTTAGGGCTTCTTCGCAGAGGAGTTGCGACATCATCTCATGAGCGCCATTCGCATGGACGAGATAGTTGCCGTTGACCTTTAGCGACCAATTCATGTTGCCGACGCCGTCCGGGTGGACGGCGCATTCCAAAGTATAGCCGTCGACGACGCGACGATCGGGAGTGTCGGGTGTCGCGCTGGCCGTCGGTGTCCTGGCTGGCGGGTCGTCGACCGCCTTGCCGGCCGCCAGAATGACGTCCACGTGCTTCAAAATCTTGGCGATGCGTGCCGAATCTTCCGGCGTCAACCCGTCGACCAATTTGCTCAGGGCTTTGAGGTCGTTGGCGATCTTGCGGACGCTTTCGACGTCCGTTTGGATCTTCGAGTCCGAGAGGCCTTCTAGCTTCGCGGCCGACTGCATCAGGACGTCTTGCGGGCTATCGCCGTCCAGCCCCATTTTTTTGGCCGGCGCGGCTTCGCCTTGGCGGGCGACCGAGGCGGTCTCTTGCTCCAAGCTCGAAAGGAGCGATTCCTTCGAATTCGTGTCGCTGCCGGTCGGCTCCTCGAATGACTTGGCCGAGGATTCCGCCTGGCGCGCCTTGCATTGGCTGAACGCGAACGACGCGAGAAAAACCGCGAACAAGGGGCCAAATTTCGACATGGACGTCTCGATTGAAGGTTGCTGATCCTCTAAAGTTGCCTTAGGTTTGGCTGATGAACAAGCCCAAGACGCCATCGACGTTCGTCTTTATCCCCGGAGCGGGCGGCGTGGCCCAATATTGGTCCAGGCTCGGTCCGCTGCTCGAGGCCGAAGACCACGAA
Source organism: Pseudomonadota bacterium (assembly GCA_043781115.1). GTDB lineage: Bacteria > Bdellovibrionota_B > Oligoflexia > Oligoflexales > CAIYRB01 > CAIYRB01. The sequence continues at coordinate 2,206 of JAYWBY010000709.1, read as the reverse complement.
GTCATCGCCGTTGATTTGCCTGGCGATTCCGAGAGCCAAGGCTTGGCTGCTTATGCCGATATCGTCGTTCGGGCGATCGGCGAGAGGAAGGGCGTGGTGCTAGTCGCGCAATCAATGGGCGGCTTCACGGCTCCCGCGGTCTGCGCCCGTGTTCCGGTGAAGATGGTGGTTTTGGTCAATGCGATGATTCCAATGCCCGGCGAAACGCCCGGCGCTTGGTGGGGTAACACCAATTCGACCGCTGCACGCGTCGCGGCGGCGAAGCGCGGAGGCTATAGTACCGAATTTGATGTTTTCCAGTACTTCCTCCACGATGTTCCCGCCGACGTCATCAAAGCCGGAGAGAAGAACCAACGCCAAGAGGCGCCCATCGCCTTCGGCGAACCGGCGCACTTCAAAGCCTGGCCGACGATTCCGATTCACGTAATCGCTAGCAAGGGCGACCGGTTTTTCCCGCTGGGTTTCCAGATTGAGATCGCGAAGAAGCGCCTCGGCGAGACCGTCGACGAGATCGACGGCGGCCACCTCGTGGCTCTTTCCAATCCCGAAGGCCTCGCACGCCTTCTACTCAGCTACTTGAATCAGAGGGGATAAGGAAAGATGAAGATCGTCGATTGGCTGCGCGAGAAGGTCACTCAGGATGCACGAGCCCTCAACTGGTTCGATGGACCGAAGGCCGAGGACCGGATCGTCCGAGCTTACCGCGAGCTACTGGCTGGATACGACCAGGACACGACGAAGATTCTCAACGAAACCCGGCCAGTCGACGGCCGCCATTCCGGAACGGTGACGGTTCGGGACATCAACTATTATTCACTTTGCGCTCATCACTTCCTGCCGTTCTTCGGCAAGGTGTCTATCGAGTACGCGCCGGGGAAGAAGATCATCGGTCTCGGCAAATTCCCACGGCTCGTCCAAGCGTTCTCCAAACGTTTCCAAATCCAAGAAGACTTGGTGAAGGACATCGCCGAGGAGGTCATGCGTTCCGGCGCCGCCGCCGGCGTTTTGGTGACGGCGTCCGGCCGTCACCTGTGCATGTGCAGCCGCGGACCGAATGACTCCGATGCCGTCACCGACACGACGTATGCCCTGGGCACGCTGGCGGGTAGGCCGTCATGACCGCCATCGAAACTTTTTATTCGAGCTCCTATCAACAACCCTTGCTCGTCGGCCTACCGTCGCTGGTTTGGCTCCTTTACCTCTTTACGCAAAAGGCGGCTCGCGACGACGTTTGGAAGTATTGCGCCGTCTTCACCGTCGTTTCGCTGCTCGACGCGGTTTTCACCTCGAACGATGTTCTAGGCCAAGGGCCGTTGCCGGCCCCGTTGTCGACGATCGTCCCGATCCTTTTCGTAACGCTCGGCGACTTTCGGGTTTTCCTTTGGGTGCTCCCAGGGTCTTACAAAAGCAAATGGCCGAAGGCCCTCGGCCTCAGCCTCGTTGTGCCAATCGTCTCGGCTCTCCTCGGCAAGGTCCTTCCCGGAGCTTGGACGACGCAGTCGCGCGTGCTCTATCTTACTTACGAGCTGCTGTTCCTCGCGCTTTTCGGCGGGGTGACGCTCTGGCTCGGCGGTTGGCGCGGCGCGATCCGTCCCTACTGCGGATTTGTGCTGACCTACTATTCGCTTTGGGCGCTGGCCGACATTTGGCTTCTGGCAACGGACGCCGCGTCGACGCCTGCCTGGCTGGTCCGCATCGTCGCCAACCTCATGTACTACATCGGTTGGACCCCATGGGTCTATTCTAGGGTGCAATTTTCTCGGGCTGAATATCGAGATTCATTAAATTGATTTCATTTTAATATAATTAAATCAATATATTGAACGGCGCCTTCAAGATGCAAAGTAAGTAGTCCGAATAGTGACTATCAAGCAATTCTTGGAGGCATCGATGAAGACCCCGTTCTTCTTAGCCGTTTTGGGCCTTGTCGCTTGCGGTCGCTTGGCCGCTACCGGCGTCGGCGCGGCGTCGGTCGCCAAGATTCAGCGCATTCTCAACTTTGGAAACGCGGCCCAAATCGCGCCGCGGATCGAGCCGGACCGAGTCTTAAAAAGGAGCGGGACCGTTTGGTCCCTGACTTTGCCGGTCCTCAATCTCGACGAAGTTTTCGTCGTCACGCTTAAATAGAGGAGACGTCCATGTTTCGCTGGTTGACCCGGGGCTTATTGACGGCATCGATGCTCTTGGCCTGCAATGAAGGAGGCTT